>JBILUU010000032.1:0-13564 GCA_044370815.1 Bacteroidia bacterium | reverse complement strand
AGCCGTAATTGGACTAAATTAAAAGTGTAATCGGTGTAAAAATCTGATTTACAGTTTCTTTATCGTTTACGCATTTCTAATGCGTAATCTGGGTTAAAAAAATCATTATCATTATGGTTCGAAAAAAAATTAATACCACATGAAGCACTTCATGAAACACTTACATGCAATGATCATTTCACTTGGCATTTTGTTGCCATTGCAAGCGCAATCACAAATCAATTTCAACACTTGCCAATTAGTTGTTATTGTTGAAGAACCCAATAAAAAAATTGAAGAAAAATTAAAGGCCCCCGAATTGCAAGCTTACCTACAAGAAATTGAATTGTACAACACCGCTATAAAAAAATTAATCAATCAATACTGGACCCTAAGCTCAAAACCTTTATTTGTAAATAAACAAGAAGCAGAAGCCTATGTCTCGAAAAAAACACCCGACATGCTTATCCTAAAAAATACCAAATATACATTCAACTATAGCGACTATTCATCCTATAAACTCAGTCAAAAATTATTTCAAAACAAAAACCAAATAGTTGAAAATTATAATAAAAAACAATTGCCTTATCGCGCCACAAGCATTGTCCTTCAGCGGGCCGACCAACCTGTTGAAGCCGCCTCTTATGCAAGCGCGTCAATGCCAAACTTGATACAATCAGAGGCCGATCTTATGTATGCAGTTAAAAGTGTAATGCTTCAACTTGACTACCGTAAAAAAGGAACAAGCGAAGTACAACTCATGAAAATGTACATTAAAAATGCACCTCATCTTAAAAATTTAACGCTACTCGTTAATGAAACCGATTTGGACTCCACAGTGGTACAGGATATCAAAGTACATTATAAGCTAGCTATTGAAATAACCAATCAGGAAAATATTGAAAAAGCAATCTTGAGCGGCAATCAAGGCAAAGCAGTTGCGCTGGTAATTCCCAATCCCGATGGCTCATTTTCGTTCAAAGTTTTTGATGCCGCCACCATGGAACTATTGGCGCAATCGGGCAGCATTCCTCCAAGCGAATACTACCCCGAACTTAATAATAAAATAAAAGCCAAACACCTCGAAGAATTTACCCACTATTGCGATTAATGAAGTCAAGAATTGATTATATCTGCTTGCTGATTTATTTTTTTTCGCATCTGCATCAACATGCCGAAGCCAACAAATTTTCGGATAATTTATTCATTGAAGGCCGCTCGAGCTTTTCATTTTTCGTAGCGCATCGTCCCAATTTAGAGGGTTATTCCACAAGGCATTTTTTTATGCATCAACTCAACATTGGAAAAAAAACATCAGGTCATTTATATTGGCATCAACTTTACCATCGTCCCGATATGGGCGTGAGTTTATTTTATACTGATATCGGGAAAAACAAATATACAGGCCATGCCTTTGCTGCCTTGGCATTCATTCAATTTCCATATATACGTTTCAAGCATGCACAAATAAATTTTAAATTAGCACTTGGCCCCGGTTGGGTCGAAAAAAAGTTTGATCGAATCAATAATTACAAAAATGTGGTTACCGGCACCCATCTCAACGCAGCCATACAGCTGACACAAAGTTTTGAATGGCAACTTACCAATCATCAACTCCTGTCGTTGGGTATATGCCTTACTCATTTTTCTAACGGAGCATTCAAGTTACCCAACCTCGGCATCAACCTGGCAGGTCTTCAATTATCTTACAAATACAGGTTCAATAACATTGAAAAAACAGCCGAAGAGCAACCCCTATTCAACAAAAAAATGAGGTATATTTTACATTACAGTGCAGGGCTCAAACAAGTTTATCCGGTGCTTGGCAAACAATACTTCATCAGTAACCTTGCTGGCTCAGCCCTTTATCAACAGCACCAAAAAGGTAGTGTAGGCATGTCGATCGATTTTTTTAAAGATGCATCCGTAAGCAATCAAATGCAGTTCGACAACGACTCGTTGAACAATGTAAAAACAAATTTACAAATTGGACTAGCAGGAGTTTACCAAGTTGAAATCGGAAAAATTGCCATACCTTTATCCGCAGGTTATTATGTGTACAACAATTACAAAGCATTGCCACCCATTTATCTCAGATTTGGTGTGTGTTACTATATCACACCGCAGATTAACATCAATTTTAATTTAAAAAGTCATTATGCCAAAGCCGATTTTTTTTCATACGGAGTAGGATATAAATTTTAACAAAAATTCCATTGAAAAAACCAAAAGCAATCATCTTTGTTTCATTGCATTCATTTATCAGCATGGCCAACAGTTTTAATAGTTTAAAGAAATTTTTAATGTTGCTGCTTGTGACGCCCTTGCTCCTGAGTGAACAATTGCACGCACAAGTATCGCTACCCAATGAAATTAAAGCTTCTTTCACCAATCAAAAACCAAAAATAGATGGAGTATTAAATGATGAAGCATGGAAGAGTGCTGTAAAAATAAATAACTTTACACAACGCGAACTCAAGATTGGTGAGCCCGCCACTGAGCGTACCGAGGTAGCTGTGTTAGTTTCAGATCAGCATTTGTATGTAGGTGTTTGGTGCTACGACTCGGAACCCCAAAAAATAATTGCCAAAGAATTGAAACGCGATTTTAATTATGACCTCGATGATAATTTCATCATCATTATTGACACCTATCATGACCTGCGAAATGGATTTATGTTTGTAACAAACCCTAATGCAGCAAGAGCCGACCTGCAAGTTTTTAATAACGGTGGTACCAGCAATGCTTATTGGAATGGTGTATGGAATGTACTCACAACAAAAACCGACAGTGGTTGGTTTGCTGAGTTTGAAATTCCTTTCTACACCTTAAAGTATAGAAGCAATGTAGCCGAACAAATTTGGGGAATCAATTTTGAAAGAAACATCAGACGTAAGCGCGAGCAATTATTATGGCAAGGTTGGAGCCGCGATAATCGCATTCAGCAACTCAATCATGCAGGTACGCTAACCGGACTTAATCAGCTATCAAACAATCGGTTTGTTGAAATAAAGCCATACGCAACTGCCGGTGGCCTGCAATCAAAAACCGATAATAAATTACTGCTCAATGGAGGTGGTGATGTCAACTATTTATTATCTCCAACGTATCGCTTAAATCTTACTTTTAATACCGACTTTGCACAAGTAGAAGCCGATCAACAACAAATTAACATCACTCGCTTTCCATTGTTTTTTCCCGAGCTGCGAGAGTTTTTTTTAGAAGGAGAAGACTATTTTAATATGGGCTTTGGAGGTAATAGAATTATTCCATTTTACACACGAAGAATTGGATTAAACGAAAAGAGAGAAACAGTTCCTATCATTGCCGGAGCTCGTCTACTGGGCAAAGAAAGCAATAACACCCTTGGCATCATGAGCATTCAAACGGCTGCCGATGACGGCCAACCTTCAACAAATTATTCGGCAATTAGTTGGCGCAATGATATTGGCCGACAAAGTGTTGTGGGAGCAATGAGTGCCACAAAATTTGAATCGGGTCGACTACATACTACCAACGCCATCAACGGAAGATACAGCACTTCTAAATTTCTTAAAAACAAAAACCTTGATATGGGTGGCGCATTGATACAAATATACAACACTGATGTAGGCATCAAAAAAGGCACATACGCCTATCGCGGTTTTATTAGTTATCCCAACGATAAGTTTTCGGTGTACAGTTCTTTCCAGCAAGCGCCTATGCCATTTGAGCCCGAAGTTGGATTACTAATCAGGCGCAATTTTAGAGAGGCATTTACCGATATTTCATTCAAGCCAAGATCATTGAGAAGATTTAAAAAAGTGCGTCAATATGAATTTAAACCTGCCAGTGTTACCTTTACGCAATACGATGATACAAGAGCCATACAAACATTTGAATACAGAATACAATACTTTGGTGCCGATCTTAAATCGGGAGATAAAATGGTACTCAATTACACCGTTGTGGCCGAAGGTTTGATTAATGATTTTGAAATAAGCAAAGGGGTAAATATTACCAAAAACACCTATTGGTGGCGACAATGGGAAGCTGATTTAAAAACATTCAGAGGAAGAACATTTGCTTTAGCGGGAAATTTTATTTGGGGTGAATTTTATGATGGAAGTGCATTTAGAAACAGAACAGATCTATTTTGGCGAGCCGGAAAATATATGAACATGAGTGTGCGTTACGAACTTAATGATGTAAAATTGAGTAACGGAAGTTTCAGAACTAATTTGGTTGGCAGTCGCATTGAATATGCCTTCAACCCGAATTTATTTGGCTCATTGTTGAGTCAATGGAACACCAATCAAGAAGAACTGAATGTAAATTTCAGACTTCGTTATATTCCAAAAATTGGGACCGATTTATTTTTTATTTTCAATCAGTTATACACGGCTAATGCCAATGTAATTTCAGTAAAGTCAACTACTGTGCTGGCAAAATTAGTGTGGCGATTTATACTTTAGATACTTACAGAGTAACCTTTGGGAAGAAAGAAAAAATTATGGTTGCTATGCTTATTTATATCAAACAATACGAGCTTATCTTTTTCTAAAGTGTAAGATTTATAGCCCAACGCAGATAATGCCTCGAAACATTCTTCACGATTAACATTATCCCATAGCTCAATATACAACACAGGCAGATGTTGTTCAATGAGCTTCAACCCTCCTTTCACCACAAATCTCTCAAAGTTTTCTACATCCATTTTAATGCCAACTATTTGCTCTGATAAATTTTTAAGTGGTGTAAAATCATCTAATTTGTATGCGGTTACTTCATAAATTTCTCCTTCATTATGATCGGTAATACTGTCGTGCATCACATGACTAAGCCCTTGAAACCTTACGTTGTTTTGCACCGGCATCACCATTTTAACAATCGTATTTTCTTCTCCTAATGCCACCTCATGCAAGGTTACATTGCCTAGTTTAAAATGCTTGATGATACTTTTGAATGCCTTAATATTAGAAGGCACCGGCTCAAAAGCATGTACATGAAGATGAGGAAATTTTCGTGCAGTAGTAGCAGTCATAATACCGATGTTAGCACCAATATCTAAAAAAACTCCGCGCTTAGGCATCATCTTTAAGAGATGAAAAAAATGATTCTCGTTTTTGTCCAACTTAAGCGTGTAAATCTTAAATATCGAAAAAACAAAAAGATACCTCTCGAAGCCAAAGATGCGCTGTAGTATGTATTTCAGGTATGTTTTCAAAATCAGTTTTGCGGTGCGAAAATAGATTATTTTATGTGATATCGGGCATTATAGCAAATTGATTGTGGCTAAAATTAAGGAAATCAACAACTTAATGTTAAGTAATTGCTCCAAAACACCATAAATAAGGGGCTTTTATAAATTATTTTCGCCATTGAAAAAAAATATCTAATTGGAAATAGCAGTAAATACAAGGCTTTTACAACATAACAACCTCGAAGGTATTGGCAGGTTTATGTTTGAAACCCTTAAACGTATTACTACCGCTCACCCCGAACATCATTTTTATTTCATCTTCGATAGACCTTTTCATGAAGATTTTATTTTTTCTGACAACATCACACCTATCATTGCAGGCCCTCCAGCAAGACATCCGCTATTATTTATTTACTGGCTCGAGTTTACGGTACACGACCTGCTCAAAAAATTAAAAGTAGATTTATTTTTATCCTGTGATGGCTACCTATCATTGCGAAGCAAAGTAAAGCAGCTACCTGTAATTCACGATATCAACTTTCATCACTATCCAAAAGATTTACCTTGGTTGGTAAGACATTATTATAATTATTTCTTTCCAAAATTTGCTCGCAAGGCCACGCGTATCGCCACCGTTTCTGAGTATTCAAAAAACGATATTGCCGAACAGTATCATATTCCTCATGATTTGATTGATGTGGTTTACAATGGTTGTAGTGCCGGGTTTGTGCCGGCAACAAACGAAGAAAAAAAGGCAATTGAAAAACAATATGCGGCCGAAATGCCCTACTTTATTTATGTCGGATCTATTCAGCCAAGAAAAAATTTACAACGTTTATTCAAAGCTTACGACCTATTCCGCAAAAAAAGCGGAGCAGCACATAAGCTTTTGATAGCAGGTAAAAAATATTTTTGGAATGCAGAGATGCAAGATAGCTTGTCGAGTTGCGCATTCAAAAATGATATTATTTTTTTGGGCAGAGTAGATGAAACAGTTTTACATCAACTTACGGCAAGTGCTTTTGCTGTGGTTTATGTTCCGCTGTTTGAAGGATTTGGAATTCCTTTGCTTGAAGCCATGCATTGTCAGGTGCCTGTGCTTACTTCACAGGTAAGTAGTTTGCCCGAAGTAGCAGGAGAAGCTGCCTTGTATTGCAATCCTGAAAGTATTGAGGATATCGCTGAAGGAATGATGAAGTTACATACCAATCAAGTGCTTTACAATAAGCTCATTGAAAATGGAATTCAACGCAGAGAAATATTCAGCTGGGATAAAACAGCAGACTTGCTGTGGAAGAGTTGTATCAAAACTATTAATGCCAACACACCATGCTGAGTACTTGTATGATACCCAAAAAAAATGAGGCAGGTTGTGATGAGGCAGGCAGAGGATGTTTGGCTGGTCCTGTATTTGCTGCTGCAGTTATTTTACCCGATGATTTTAAAAATGAATTACTGAACGACTCCAAACAGCTCAATGAGAAAAATAGGTATGCGCTCAGAACAATCATTGAGCAGCAAGCCATATCGTATGCTGTTGCCATGCTTGACAATGAAGAAATTGATAAAATTAATATTTTAAATGCCTCTATCAAAGCCATGCACCTTGCCTTATCTGCACTTAAGGTAAAACCAAAACACATTGTGGTTGATGGCAATCGTTTTAAAAATTATGGAAACATAGCCCACACAACTGTAGTAAAAGGTGATGGAAAATATGCCAACATTGCCGCTGCATCGGTGCTCGCAAAGACATACAGAGATGACTTTATGCAAAAAATACACAATGAATTTCCTGCTTACGATTGGAAAACAAACAAAGGTTATCCTACTGTAAAACACCGAAAAGCTATTGCCCAAAAAGGAACTAGTCCATATCACAGACTAACATTTAGACTGTTACCACAACAAATGGAATTACCATTTGAACAACATATCACTCAAATTAAAACAAGAAAAATTAAGAAGAATGCTTAAGAAAATACTCATCACCTTTTTAATTGTTCCAGTCGTTGGAAGCGCCATTTACGGATATTTTTATTTCAAACAGGTGAAAACACCACTTACACCCGTTTTAAAAGCCATACCCAACGATGCCGTTTGTATCACCGAAGCACATGATTTTACCGACACTTGGAAAAGTTTTTCAAAAGAAAATGCCATTTGGAAGGAACTACTGAGCGTTGATGCCTTTAAAGCACTCAACGGCAAAATCAATTTCTTTGATTCGGTTTTTGTGCATGGGCAAGAAGTATTAAAAATTGAAGACAATACCAAAATATATCTTTCGGTACATGCCGATACAGCAAAAGGGGTTGATTTTTTACTTGCCTTTAATATTCCGCTCACCGCAGAAAAACGTGCCGTTAACGAAATTATTGAAAAAGCCATACCGGTAATGTATACCAAAAGCGACACATTGGTGGCCGGAATTGCGGTTCATCAATATAAATTACGAGATGGTAAAAAGTTTTATTACTACTTAAATAATACCGTTTTTGCATTGAGTTACTCACCCGATTTAATTGAAAAATCGGCACTCACCCTTGTGAATGATGCCTCCTTATTAAAAAATAAATCATTTGTACGCGTGCTCAAAACGGCCGGTTCAGAGAGCAATGCCAATGTTTTTGTAAACTTCAACAACCTATCGAAAATTATGCCGCAATACCTCAATGAAGACAATGTAAACTTCATTGCAGCCATGTCGAATTTTGCACAGTGGATTTCCATGGACTTAAATCTTAAAAATGATGTGATTGCTATGAATGGCTTTTCTTATAGCGACTCAGCAGCTGCAGATTATCTTTCAATTTTTAAACACCAAAAAGCCCCTAAAATTGAGCTTACCTCTGTAATGCCTTTAAATACTGCCTTTTTCTGCTATACCGGAGTAAGCGATGGTCAAAAATATTTAAGAGATTTAAAGCTATTCCGTCAAAAAAATATACTACAAGGCGAGCAAGATCAAACGTTAAGAACCTTGGAGAAAAAGTATGGCATTGATCTCAATTACTTCTTCAATTGTTGGATTGGTAACGAAATGGCCACATTGATTACCGAATCGTATGGCGAAAAATACGCCCCCGAACAATATGCCATTTTTAAGGCAAGAGATATCAGTAAAGCCATCACAGCATTTTCAGAACTCGAACAAAGCATGCGCGTGAATGCAAGCACCGAAAACGAATCTGACTCAACAGAAACAGCTATCATTGATGAGTATCGCGGCTATAAACTATATCCTTTCGGATTGCCATCAGTATTATCCTTGATGTTTGGAAAAGCATTTCCATCTTATTCATCCTATCACTATACGATGATTGGGAACTACGTGGTGTTCGCAAAAAATCAAAGCTCACTCAGAAGTCTCATTAACTTTTGCAGTGCCGGGCGCACCCTTAACAAAGACCGACATTATGTAAAGTTTGCCGAAAATCTATCTGAAAATGCCAACTTCTTTGTATACTCTGCTGTTGCAAGATCGCCCAAGTTATATGCACGACAGCTCGAGAGCAGTTTGGCAAAACAAGTAGAAAAAAATACTTCACTATTCAGAAAGTTTCAATCGTTGGCTTTACAGTTTAAAGGAAGTGGTGATTTATTCTATAACAATTTATGTTTGAAATACAATCCGGTGTATAAGCCAGAATTCAATACCCTTTGGGATACCGAACTCGATACCACATTGATCACACCTGCCTATGCGGGCCTCAACCTGTTAGACTCTACCGATTTATATTTTATGCAGGATGCTAATTTTACAATTCATTTACTTGATCAACATGGCAAGTTAATTTGGTCGAAGCCGGTTGGGGAGAGAGTATTGGGTAAAATTCATCAGATACATGCCAACAAAGCAGGCAACTTCCGTTTGGCTTTTGTATCAGAAAAGCATTTATTTATGATTGATGAAAAAGGTGAGTTCCCCGAAAACTTCCCTGTAACACTCAAAGCAAATGCCACAGCCGGTATTGGTTTAATTTGTTTTTCGGGAAAAGAAAATCCGCTGTTGCTTGTAGCATGTGATAACCTTAGTATTTACAATTATAAAATAAATGGCAGCATCGACACCGACTGGAAAACAGATCGATTAAAAGATACCTTGAGAAGCGAATTTATTCCGTTTACATGCGATGGCAGAGAAATGATTTGCTTTGCCGATGAAGGAAAAAATTTACGCCTGATTGATAAAAGAGGCAATTGGATAGTAAAGTTTAAAGAAAAACTTCCTGCCCTATACAACAATGTATTTTATCTCGATATCAAAAAAACACTTAACGCATCAGCAGTGTTGGTATCAGATGAAAAAGGTGTTGTGTACCGCTACAACTTCAAAGGTGTTTACGATAAATATGAGTTGATGCCAAAGGTGAGCAAAAACTATCACTTTGCATTTGCCGACATTGACAACGATAAAAAAGGAGAATTTATTTTTACAGATAACAATCGATTAAACGTCATTAATAAAGATAAAACCATCAAGTTTGACTTTACTTTTAACTCCAGAATTGATGGTGCTGCGCAGCTTGTGGTAATCAATGACTCCACATCAAAACTTGCCGTATCTACCAAAGATGAAGGATTGTTTTTGTTTGATTATAATGGAGCGCTTAACCGCGGTATATCGTTAGCGGGAAAAACACCTGTAAGCATCACAGCTATCGATAACAAAAAATATTACTTTGCGGTAACCACTTTTGGCAAGCGAATAATGGCACATGCTATTGATAATGAGCCGGTACAAAAAGAAGAATTAATTCCTTAGGGAGTGGTTTGAGGGTTATCTTAATGCGAAATATTTTTGATGAGTTATATTAGCCCAAATACCGGATTAGCAAATGCGATATCGCCAAAACAACTCTGATTCTATATATTGGTTTAATAGATTCAAGACAGCTGCTTTGCGATCTTGCACATATCAAAATATTTTCTATATTCGCTCATATAATTAAAATAAGAGCCATGAAAAAAATTATAATGTTATTGATTATTATCGCCTTGCAACTTTCACATACATTGGCTGCGGGCGGTTGGCAACGCATTTACCCCATGGCAAGCGGTGGACCAAATGGTGATGGTATTGAATGTGTGAGACAAACGCTTGATGGTGGTTACATCATGGCTGGTTTAATTGAAAATATTTCCTCAAGTTCAAAAAATAGGGTAGTAAAAGTTGATGATATGGGAAATATACAATGGGCCTACACTTATTTAAACAGCGTACCCACGCAATCATGGGCTACTAACATTGAACTAGCGCCCGGTGGCGGTTATTATGTTGAAGGAAGATGGCTTAATCCTGTAACATATAAAGATGAAGTGTATATTCAGCATATCGATGCCATAGGCAATGAGGTTTGGACAAACTTTTATCCGGCAGCTAATGGATCGGCTAAAGGATGCGTTACTAATGATGGCGGCTATGTTGCCATCACTTATGATTATGACAATGTTTCATTCATTGATTCTGTTGTACTCATTAAAGTGGATGCCTCTGGCAGCACCAACTTTGCACTTAAGTATCCTGTAACTAGTGTAGGCATTGTGCACTCTGTTATTCAAACTATGAGCGGTGAATACATTGTTGAGGGCTATCAAAACAATAAAATATTTTTGTGCAAGTTTAGCAACACAGGGAACTATTTGTGGCAACAGTTTTATGGTGTACAGGCAGGGCAACCCGAAAACACAGGTAGGGTGATAGAAAATGCCGATGGTACATTAACAGTTGCCGGTAATGATGCTTTAACGTGGGGAAACTTTGATGTGTACTTATTTAAAACAGATGCCAACGGAGTGCTGCTATGGGATCAACATTACTCACAAACAATGGCCTTTGGCAGCGACCTCGATAAAACTGCTGATGGTGGATACATCATTACAGGTTTTAAAAATTACAATACAAGTCCTAAAATAATACTCATAAAAACAGATGCCAATGGGATACAGCAATGGGCAAAAGAGTATAATGGTGACGGTACAGGCAGTTGGAAAGCATACAGTGTGCAGCAAACTGCCGATGGTGGATACATTGTAGGTGGAGCAAAAGTGAGTAACTTTTACTCACGAAAAAATATGTACCTGATAAAAACAGATGAGTTAGGAGAAATATATAGCAATACTATACAGGGATATGCGTATGACGATTTCAACAACAATTGTCAACTTGATTCTGGTGAATATAAATTGGCCAATAGGATTATTGAAATAGCCGGCAATCAAACTTTTTACACCTCAACCAATAGCGATGGTTACTATTGGGTGCGTGTTGATACAGGAAATTACCAAATGATTATTCATCAAAATAATGCCAATACCTATTGGAATGTAACCTCATGTAGCAACGATACTGTGCTCCTTTCCATACCTGTACAAAATATGGTGATTAATACTTCATTTACTTTCAATGCTACGGCCTATTGTCCGCTGCTTAACGTAGAATTATCGACACCATTTTTAAGAAGATGTTTCAACAGTAACTACTACCTGCACTATGCTAATCATGGCACCGCGGTGGCAAATAATGCCTTTATTGATGTTAGCTTTGATAGCTATTTGGTGCTCGACACAAGTAACATTTCAGTGAATTGGTCTTCATTGGGAAACAACAGCTATCGCTTTGAAATTGGCAATGTTGGTATTGATGAATACGGTACTATTCCCCTATCTGTTTATGTATCATGCAGCGCAACACTCGGCCAAACACATTGTAGCAGTGCGCAAATATTTCCTGTTTCAAATTGTTTACTACCTGCTTGGAATGGAGCTGTAATAAGCGTAAATGCCACTTGCACCAATGATTCAGTAATTTTCACCATCAATAATTCAGGTGCTGCCAACAGCAGTGCGCTCTATTACTACATTGTTCAAGATACACTCATTACCACTACAGGAAATATTGCTATTTCCGCAGGACAATCAACACCAATCGTGATACCAACTCCAAACGGATCAACCTATACATTAGTAGTACAACAAGAGCCAGGGTATCCGGCAGTGTTAGGTGATTCATTACTTAGCGTTTCTATTGAAGGTTGTGGAGGCAATATCAATACAGGTATTGTAACGCAATTCAGTAATTATGATGGATCACCATTTTTGGATATCGATTGCAGAATGAATATTGGGGCCTATGACCCCAACGATAAACAAGGATTTCCTGCCGGCTTTGGACCAAATAATTACATTACCCCATACACCACACTCGACTATTTAATACGCTTTCAAAATACAGGAACCGATACTGCATTTACCGTAATCATTCGCGATACAATTCCCAATGAATTAGATATTACCAGTATCATACCCGGAGCAAGCAGTCACAACTACACCTATTTCATTCATGGCGAAAATGCACAGGTGATTGACTTTGTATTTAACAACATCCAATTACCCGATAGCAATGTGAATGAACCTGCTTCCAATGGTTTTGTGAAATTTAAAATTCAGCAAAGAGCCAACAATCCATTAGGCACAGTGATTGAAAATAAAGCAGGAATTTATTTTGATTTCAATGAGCCTGTGATTACCAACACCACCCATCATCTCCTGGGTGAAGATTTCATTGGGTCAAATGTAGTTTCTGTACAACAGCAAAAACATACAGTACCTTTTATGGTAAATGTGTTTCCTAATCCATCCGGTGATGATGTTTATTTTGAAGTGCATTCAACGCTTTCAGGAAACTATCAGCTCGAGTTGATTGATGCATTAGGGAGTCAGGTTATGATGCGCAACCTATCAAATCATAAAACTACCATCAATAAAGGCAGCTTAGTTGCGGGTGTTTATTTTTATAGAATTTGGAATGCTCAGGGCAATTCAACTTATGGCAAACTGATTATTAAATAAATGAAAACAGCATTTGCTTATTGCGATTGATGCACTGTTTTAAAATATCTTCCTTGCCCTCGTTTGTGTCCTCACAAATGAGTAGCCATTTTAACTGCTTACAATTTTATAACATTCATCAATCAAATATTTTTGTATTATTACGAAGTTTTATTACTCAAAATGCGCACATTTAAAAATCATTTTTTTCTTTTAATTTTAGCTGCTGCTATATGCTCATTAATGGGTTCTTGCCGCGCACATAAAGGCGGTTGCCCAAGTTATGGCAAAGCTCCACAAAATCAGAAAGAAGTTAACTCCTAAAATTTCTTTAGCTGATTTTCCTTAGCGAACTATGCTAATCAATTGGCTTGTTTCCTTTTGGGCAGATGTAACTTTAATCAGATATTGCCCATTATACAAAGTTCTTACATCAAAATACCCAATGGTACTGCCCTGATTGATGGTAGTTTGTTGAATAAATTTGCCTGTTAAATCATAGAGTGCCAATGTAATATTTTGCTTGCTCAATCCGCTCACCTGCACCGCCACAAATTCAGCAGCAGGACT
>JBILUU010000031.1:0-13586 GCA_044370815.1 Bacteroidia bacterium | reverse complement strand
AATTGAGGTGCTTTTTTTTTTAGGCCTAGATATTTGAAACAGCTATCATCCCAGTTTTTGGCGGAAATTAATAAATACAGAAAAGTACTTTAGCTTTGTAAATATTATTAGGCAAGAAAATAAATACTTGATAGAATGAGTTTGTCATACCATACTAAATGCTGAACATAAAAACACAAATAAAATACTAAGAAACTCAGATAACTTAAAAACACATTTTATATGAATAAAATATTTTCAATCATACTAACAGCTTTAGTAATTGGTTTTACAAGTTGTGCAACAATTTTCACTGGTACAAAAGATAGAATATCATTTAATACAACACCTCCGGGTGCCATGATATATATTGATGGACTTGAGCAGTGTAGAACTCCTTGCAGTATTTTGGTTAAACGTAGAATAGAAGATACAGAGGTTGAGTTTAAGTTAGATGGATATGATACAAGAATAATCAAACTCAGTAAAGATTTAAATATTATGAGTGTATTCAATCTAGGTAATCTAGTTGCTTGGGGTATAGATGCCCTGTCAGGTGCAGTGATGAAATATGATCGTAAAAGTTATGACATTATACTTGATGGTAAAAAGACCTCAATGATTTACCCAAGTAGGATAAATATCGACACAAAGAAAAAAACAGTGGAACTTTATGTAATCGAAAATACTACCAAATACAATTAAACATTAGCACCTCGCACTCGCCCCAACCTGCCAGTGAGTTCACCTTATGAGCTCCGACCGCTATAATTATAGCAATTCGAAGGTTTATTAGTTGCACCTTTTTTTTGAGTGAATTGAACCCAAATTCCGCATTAGAAAATGCGGAATCGCTAAAACAGCTAAAATTCAATCCATTGGTTCAATGGATTGAAAACACCTGCTAAGCGGGATTACCCTCATAAAATCACTAGTGCGTTACATGCGTAACTTCTACTGATTAATTCGGGTTGAATATAACCAGCACTTATGCAAAGGCCTGAGGTATGATATACTCGCAAGATGCGAGCGATGGCAAGCCATATTCGTATTTGGTATTCATTGTTGAGCATGATCACTAAGGAATTGAAAGGACAATCTTTTTTGCCCCATCATTAAACTTTCGTGTCAGTTTGTAATTTCTTTTTTCGGTGAGAAATTGGGCACGGTTCATACCACCACCGTAAAACTTTTGAAAAATTGCAAAACCAATCAGTCCACCGGTAAAATAATACCTGTTGTACACACACACTCCGGTAAACCCCAAACCAAACAATTGCAAACCAACATTTAGTGCCCCCTCCCAAAAATAACCTGCGTATAACTGTCCAGTACCCGGAAGAAACATACTTAGTTTTTTTGCCTTTTCAGGACTCTTTAAGCGAGGGGTATGATTATCCTGATAATATAATTCTACTTCACTCATTAATTTAGCTTTATATATACTGTCGAGCAAAATAGCGCTGATGTATGAAAGTAATACTTCTTTTGCTTCCTTATATTTTCTACTTTCATTTAAAATAAGCACATATAAAGGAAATATGTTCACCAAAAGTGTAGTATCTGCGATAAAGGATCTTGCCTGTATCACCTGGGATTCTGCTTCAGAAAAATTACTATTCAAATAGGAAGCCAATGCTGATTTGTATCGCGACAAATAAATTAAGGAATCATTAAGGTCTGCGTAAAATATTCTTGACAATACTGCTTCAGCTTTTGTAAAATCTTTTCTTTCCAAATAACAGTCAGCTTTGCTCAGCAGTGCTTTAGTTTTTGTAGTATTATCTTGCGCAAGATATACCACTTGATCATAATAAATTCCCGCCAACTGAAATTGTTTCAGCTGATAAAGACTATCTGCTTTTCGAGCAATGATTTGAGTATTACCTTCAGTTGCTGAAAATCCTGCGAAGCGGAATATGCAAATCAAGCATAATGTTATTGCGTATTTCATTATTTCGTATCTCATAAAAAGTTTTAACACTTAACACACTTCCCCAAATATTACCTACATAAAAAATACTAAAGAGACTTGCTGCGGCAATAAACTGAACACTCTTAGGCCCTGCCCTATAATAGGTTTCGGCTGCTGTGGCTGCAAAGATAAGAGTAGGAAACATTGAAGAAATGGCCTGCCCCCTATAACCTGCATAAAACTTTCCAGAACCAGGAATAACAGCCGACATTAATCCCGCTAGCAAAGGCGATTTCTTTTTGTTTTGAAGCAGTTCTTCCCTCCTCTTAAAAAGCTCTCTTTGCTCCTCTGCGCAGGCAAAATTATTGTACGTAAAACTTTTGCCAATATCATCAAAACGATTAAAATCAGCTTGCAGCAATGCACTTGTTCCCCGCTGAAAACAGTTGAGTTCCATTAAAGCAGAATCTTTTATATTAATTTTCTGCATCTTTTTATCGGCAAGCTCATATTGCCCCATGTAAATATGTTCAAAATTTTCATAGAATTTTGATTTGATGTAGAAAGGTGAACCAGCATTAACTTTTTCAAAATAAACTACACTACTATCTAATCTTTTGATATTGTAATAAACAATTCCAGTATAATAATTTAGACTATCGTATAGTGACTGATCCTGATTTACTTTATGATTTGATGATGTTTTTAATAGCAGAAGTGCATCTTCAAATTCAGCATTACTAATTAAAAAATCAATAAATGAAAAATCAGGCTTGTAGGTAATTGTTGTATCAGAATTGGGAGAAGTTTGCGCTGTTGATGCCATCCAAAACAAACAACATAATATGAACACAAATCCATTTTTCTTATTTATGTTCATGATATTTGAGGGTATATTGCTCAATTGGATCAATAATTTTTTTATTCTTATTTAATTGCACATTCTTCAAATCAATAAGTGTATATTGAGTGCAACGCGTGAGCCTATCAGCAGTTAAGGCTATACCCTTTAGTAAACCATAATGCTGTATACATTTTTTACTGAAGTTAGAGCAGTTAATTTCATAGGGACAACTAACTGCAATTTGAGGAGATATTGCCTTTTGATAGAAAAGAAGTAATCCTCCAAAAAACAATGAAACAGGATTATATTTTACCACAACATTTTTTTTACCTTGAAACATATAGGATACATGCCTTTTATCAAATTCATGCTTTACAAATTGCTGCTCATTGAGCATAGTTGTTACATTAGGGCCCTTCTGTGCTTTTACTTCAACAACACATAAAACCAATATAAAAAGTATTAACGCTTTGCCTTTCATCATCCTTTATTTTATTTTTTGATTGTTTGGCACAACTACCTTAGCCGATGAAGGAATCTTGAAATCTAGAAATTTTTCATCCACTTGGGCATTTATTTTTAAATTGGAATAAACTCTTTTGGTAATGATTGAATCGGTTGGGCTCATGTACTCAAATTCAGTAATTGTAAATGGCATTTTTACTGAACCTACTTGCTGATAATTGCTGTAGAAAGACTTTTGCAACGGCTGATTGTTTGGGCCGTAAAAAGCTACGTATATGGGCAAATAATTTTCGTGCACAATCTCTGCTTTTTGAATTTTAGCTGAGTTCTCACCAACCGGAACCCAAGTGGTGATTACCATCTTTTTTTCGATTTTTGTATCCGACAACCTAAATCCTGAAGCTTTGAGTCCCATATCACCTGTGCTTCCTGCAAGGAAATTATAAAACAAACTATTTTTTGAACTGTAATCAATTCCTTGCATCAAGGTAACAGTATTGTTGGAAAAATCATAATCTTTATACTCACCATTTCCGTTTGTAATGACAACTTTTTCTTTAGGAGAAGTAAAATGAGTAACCATTGTGGCACCAATACTTTTATAATAAACTTCGCTTTTAATACTCACCGATTTTCCATTATGCAATGCACGCGAAATCATATCAAGACTTAGTTTATCTAGCTTTTGCTGCCGAAAATTAAATCCACTATTAACAATTAAAATTGAGACAAACGCAATTATTACATGTTTAATTTGAAAGTGTTTATTCATTGTACCATCAATGTTTAAAATGTCTTACTCCGGTAAATACCATTGCCATTTGATTGCTGTTGCAGTAATCAATTGAAAGATTATCTTTAACAGAACCTCCGGGTTGTATTACCGCTTTAATGCCTTCTTTGTGGGCAATTTCAACACAATCGGGAAATGGAAAAAATGCATCAGAAGCCATCACCGCATCTTGCAAACTAAAGTTGAATGCTTTGGCTTTGTTGATGGCATGCTTTAGTGCGTCAACTCTTGAAGTCATTCCCACACCACTTGCAATAAGCTGATTATTTTTAGCCAATACGATGGTGTTGCTCTTACTTTGTTTCACAATTTTGTTGGCAAATGCTAAATCTTTAAGTTGCATTTCAGTTGGCTTTAAAGAGGTTACGCAAGTCATATCCTTGGGTGTTTCGGCTACCACATCTCTGTCTTGCTCAATTACTCCGTTTAACAAACTTCTGAAAGTTACCGCAGGTAAATGAGCTGCATGTAGCTGCAATAAAATTCTGTTCTGCTTTTGTGCCAGTAGCTCCTGCGCCTCTTCATCAAAATTTGGTGCAATAAGTATTTCAAAAAACAACTTATTCATTTCAGTAGCAACTTCTAGTGTTACCTTACGGTTACAAATGATTACGCCACCAAATGCCGATACTGGGTCACCGGCAAGCGCATCGCGCCATGCATTAAGCAAATTTTCATTACTAGCTAAACCACAGGCATTATTGTGCTTCAAAATTGCAATTGTAGGCTCAGTAAATTCAGCTATCAAATTGAGTGCAGCATCAATATCCAGTAAATTATTGTATGAAATATCCTTTCCACTGAGCTTGGTGTAAACCTCGCCTAGCTGTCCATAAAATGTACCTTTCTGATGCGGATTTTCGCCATAGCGTAATTGATGTGCCGGCAATGCACGATAGGCAGCCGACTCATGTGTGGCAACAATATCTCCGCTGAAGTAAGCATGAATTGCGCGATCGTAATCACTGCTTAGTTTAAAAGCTTCTTTAGAAAACTGCTTTCTTGTGGCTTCTTCAGTTGCTCCTTGATGTTTGGTTAAAATATCGAGCAGCGCATGGTATTGATGACGGCTAGAAACGATGAGCACATCCTTAAAATTTTTCGCAGCAGCCCTAATTAGTGAAATGCCTCCAATATCAATTTTTTCAATGATTTCATCCTCACTTCCCTTGTTGTTAACGGTTTCTTGAAAAGGATATAAGTCAACAATTACTAAATCAAAAAACGGAATGTTGTAATTGTTTAGCGTATCAATATCATCCTGCATATGCTGCCTAGCAAGAATTCCACCAAACACATTAGGATGAAGTGTTTTTACTCGGCCGCCCAAAATAGACGGATAGCCTGTAAGGTCTTCGATACGCTTGGTAGATATGCCCTGCTGCTCAATAAAAGCTTGGGTTCCGCCTGTGGTATAAATGTTGGCATTAAGCGTTTTCAACTGCGCTAAAACAGGCTCAAGATTATCTTTATAGTATACCGAAATCAGTACATTTTTAATACTTCGTATTGTACTCATATTGTTTTAAAAAGAAAAAACAAAAGTACCTTTTATTGACAAAGAAAAATCTTTTGTTAATGATTTTTTACAATTTGACTAACGCCTTTTGTAGCTTTCGTTACAAAAAATAATTAGGACGGAATAGTGTACCTGATACCCAATATCAACACATCATCTACACGCTCACGCTCACCCTTCCACTCATTGAAAATATAATTGATTTGCTCATCTTGCACCACATGTGAGGTAGTATGCAAGCTCAAGAGCATATTTTTCAATCTTCGTGTTTTAAATTTTTTGCCTTTATCGCCACCAAACTGATTGGCAAAGCCATCGGTACACATATAAATTTGGTCTCCATCTTGCAATTGAAAACTGTGCTCGGTATATCTTTCATAAACATTTGCGCTACCTGCACCAATACGCATGCGATCGCCTTTCAGCTCAATCAACTTTTGATTTCTTACAATGTATATGGGCATCCTTGCTCCTGCGTATTCAAGTAAATGTTTTTCAAAATCAAATTTACAAATAGCACACTCAATGCTCTCGGCCTCGTAGTTGTATGACTCATTAATTTTAAGCGTTTCTTTCACCCCTAATTGTAGCTCATCGAGCACGTGTGCGGGCTTTGATATGCCTTTCAGATTAACAATTTCGTTTAAAATAGTTAGTCCAATTACACTCATCAAAGCGCCTGAAACACCATGTCCGGTGGCATCTGCAATACCAAGAATGGCGTATTTATGTTGCTTCTTAAAGGTCTCTTGTCGTGCAAAAAAATAAAAGTCACCACTTACATCCATCCTTGCTTGATAAACCAGAAATGTTTCAGGAAACAATTCTCTGATATCTGCTATATCGGGCAAAATAGCTTTCTTAATCTTTCCCGAATAATTGATATTTTCATTAATACTGTGCAGGGCTTCTTCTAATTCAGCACTTTTTTTCTCCACCATATTTTTTTGATGCAATAAATCGGTGGTGCGCATCTTTACTTTTTCTTCTAAGATTCTCTTTTCTCTGCGGAGTTTGTTTTCTCTTAATCTGGCTAATCCTACCAATAATAACGTAAGTGTAATAGCCGCCAAAAGATAAAAAATGGTTGTTCGCCAAAACGGAGGAGTGATCACAATTCGAATTTTTTTCTCATTACTAGACCATTTGCCATTGGTATCAGTAACCTTTAACCTAAAAACATAACTGCCCGGTGGCACATTGGTATAGCTTATTCTGTATTGATAATCTGCTGTTGTCCAATTTGCATCAAACCCCTCGAGCATATAACTATACCGCACCTTGCCAGGATTAAGATAGCTTGGAGAGACAAATTCTATAGAAAAATAATTTTCGAAATACGCTAGGTTGATTAACTTTTTGCTATCAAAAATGGAATCGAATTCAACCCTTTTCTCATAAACATTAAATGATTGCAGATACAAGTATGTTTTGGGATTTCTCATCTGCTTAATGGCATTGGGATTAAAATAAACCAAGCCGTTGATTCCTCCAAAATAAATTGTTCCCGCACTATCCTTAAATGCAGCCCCTTGATTAAACTCGTTAGATGGCAAACCATCACTCTCGTCAAAATTTTGTAAAGACCAAGTGATGAGTTGAGTTGCCTGCTGCGGCTTGTTAAACAAAAGGTTGGGCTCAGGAATTTTAAAGGTATAAATTCCCTTGTTACTGCTTATCCACATGTTGCCAGTTTGATCAGTAATCATACCGTATATGACATCAATACTACCACCGGGAATATCATTAAAATGGTACACTTTATTATTGGATACGTTAATTGCATTCATCCCACGCTCCGTTCCCACCCATAGGGTTCCGAAATTGTCTTTGAGTAAACAAACTGCTACATCACTCGACAAATGACCCGTATTTTTTGACACAGTTGAAATCCAAGTAAAATGCTCTTTTGCAATATCAAATCGATTAACTCCGTTGTCTTGTGTAGAAATCCATAGGGTATTATCACCATCAAACAAGAGCGCACTTACCGAGTTCTGTGCTATGCAATTAGAAGCGGAGGAATGTCGGTATACCTTTGCTGTTTGGGTTTCTTTATTATATCTAATTAGCCCTACATCGCTAGTTCCAATCCAAATCTCATTACCTCTAAAAGCCACACAAAATGCCGAGTAGGTATCTAAACCTAAACTGCTCAAATTTTTAATTTCAAGTTTTTCCATTTTTCCGCTAAGAGGATTTAATTTAAGCAATCCTTCGGTATCAGCTCCTACCCATATATTACCTTCATTATCACGCTCAATACAATGATAAACCGCCACGTCACCAATCGCTATATTCTCATCAATAAAATCATATCTGCTAAAAAGCTTTTTTTTCTTGTCGTAATAAGCCAAGCCCGAAGTAGTGCCAGCCATTAACAAGCGGTTATTCGTGTAAATACTCCAAATATCATTATTACAAATACTGTTCATGTTGAACAAATTATGCTGCAATATCTTGAAGTTAGCGGCTAAAGGATTGATTAAATCTAGCCCTCCCCCACCGGTGCAAATCCATATCAAGCCCGAGGCATCTTCATACACTTTATTGATATAGTTAAAACTCAATGAATTAGTATTGTATACTTCCTGTTTAAAACGGTGAATGATTCCGGTTTTTCTTTCATACATCAATAAGCCGCTTTTAAATGTACCAATCCACCAGTTGCCTTGCTTATCGGTAATAGCCGATTGCACCTGCTCATTCAATGCCCTCAAACACGCTGTAATTGCCTTAAATTCTTCCCTAAAGTGATTGTTATTGATATTGTAACTCAGAAAAATACCATCAGAGGTAATCAGGTAAATAGAATCGCTGCTGTTTCTATTGGGTTCCAAATTTTGAAAACTAAGCTTCGGAATTTTCTTAAATATTTTACTCACTAACAAGGTTCCATCAGCTTTTTTGTAATTAGCCATTGCATAAAACAGTCCAAATTGTGTGGCAAACCAAACTGTTTTATTTTTATCCTCAAACATGTTGGTAACCCTGTAATAATTGGGTAAACGCTCCATTAGATCATACTTCAACGGATGAATATCTAAGGTTTTATAATCGAGAATAAAATATTGAAACTGTGAATTTGAAAACCAAATATTGCCATTGCTATCCTGCAACAAGCTGCTAATTGATTGCAACTTGTACATTTCATCTTTCCAAAATAACTTAGGTATTCTGGTAAACTTTTTCGACTTTCTCTTAAATACACACAAGCCACCATTATCGGTGCCAACCCAAATGTTCCCCTCTTTGTCCTCTAACAAACAATTAACCAAATTACCGGCAATGCTGCTGCTGTCCTCAGGGTTAAACTTATAGGCCTGAAATCTTTGACCATCAAATCGAAACAATCCATCAGAGGTGCCCACCCATATCAGTCCAAATCGATCTTGTAACACACAATTGGTTTCACTTAAAGGCAAACCCTCCCGTGGCCCAAAATTTTTGAATTTAAAATTTAAAGGGCTTTTCTCCTCATCAACTTGCTGCGCAAACACATTACACACAACAAAAAGCATGAGCGCAAGGTGAAAATATCGTAAATATTTTATCGACTTATACATAGGAATATTGTGCAATGTAAAAAATTAATCCCAAAAATTTATCAGCCAATTATATTTATAGATCAACTTTACTAATACATGATTCAAAATTAGGGTTGTAAATTGCCCTTAGGCCCAACATTAATGCTGATATTGGACTAGAATCAAAATTATAATAAATTGTTAAACCCGAATTCCAATAATGCGTTTGCATTAGAAATAAATAGCTAACATGTTTCATTGTAAAGTGGTGTTTAAAAAAAATTAATGTTGGCCTTGTGAAAATGGCGTTAAGAAAAATATAATGGAAGGCGTTCGATTATACCAATTGCATTTATTTTTTAGTCCAATTAAAAAATAAATATGCAATGGTTAATGCCGATACTACTTGAATTAGTCCAATAAGGTTAAGCCGCAATTGGACTAAATTGAAAGTGTAATCGGTATTATTTAGAAGTTGAATTTAAAGTATTAAAGCAGATTTTTTTTAGAATGAAAAGAAAAACTGTTTGAGCGCTAGCGAGTTTTTTTCTTTTAGCCTTTCATTATATTTTTTAGACAATTTTCACGCAGCCTTGAATTATTATTCATAAGTGTTTATTTTTAATGGTATTCATGCTTTCGCTTTGCTCAGGTGATTCTTTTGTTTCAAGACAAAAGAATGCGAATTTTATTTGAAAGTAATACCAATTGCATTTATTTTTAGTCCAATTAAAAAATAAATATGCAATGGTTAATGCCGATACTACTTGAAATTAGTCCAATAAGGTTAATCCGCAATTGGACTAAATTGAAAGTGTAATCGGTATAAGATTTTCAAATTTATTTCTAAACCATTATTAAGAAGGTAGTTAAAATGTAGTTAGATGGAATTAATCAGTAAAAGTTACGCATGTAACGCACTGGTGATTTTATGAGGGTAATCCCGCTTAGCAGGTGTTTTCAATCCATTGAACCAATGGATTGAATTACAGCTGTTTTAGCGATTCCGCATTTTCTAATGCGGAATTTGGGTTAAACCCAACTTAAGCAATAGGAGATTTGAAGAACCGAACTACTTGCTTTAGAATTTTAAAGTTTTTAATGATTTAGTTTGAGTTTGAGCACCCATAAACCCTGCAATATTTTCAGCAATTATAAATAATCCGGGACATAATAGCATAGTTTTGGTATTAAACCCGACAATATTTCATGTATTCAGCACAGTATCACAAGTGGATAGAAAATTGAGCACCCCTTGAAACACCAACATAAAATAAAATGAACTTCAATAATTTCACCATCAAATCGCAGGAAGCTGTTCAACAAGCTATTCAAATAGCCACCATCAATGCGCAGCAGGCCATTGAAAATGGACATTTGCTCAAAGGTATTTTGTCGGTTGACGAAAATGTAACACCATTTATTCTAAAAAAATTAAATGTCAATACAGGTATGTTTGAAAAAGCGCTTGACAAAATTGTAGAAAGCTACCCCAAAGTTTCGGGAGGTCAACCATATCTTTCCAATGCTGCCAATCAGGCCGTTGCCAAAGCATCGAGCTATCTTAAAGAGTTTGGCGATGAGTTTGTATCCATAGAACATTTGTTACTGGGTATTCTTGCTTCAAAGGACACCATCTCGCAACTCATGAAAGATAATGGTGTTACCGAAAAGGATTTAAAAGCAGCTATCACCGAATTGCGCAAAGGATCAAAAGTTACCAGTCAAACTGCCGAAGAAACCTACAACGCCCTCAACAAGTATGCAATCAATCTCAATGATCAAGCTAAAAAAGGAAGACTCGATCCGGTAATTGGGCGCGATGAGGAAATAAGACGCGTACTCCAAATTCTTTCTAGACGAACAAAAAACAATCCCATTCTTGTTGGCGAACCCGGTGTGGGTAAAACAGCTATAGCCGAAGGTTTAGCGCATAGAATCATCAACGGAGATGTACCCGATAATTTAAAAAGCAAGCAAATTTTTTCACTCGATATGGGTGCACTTGTTGCCGGAGCAAAATATAAAGGAGAATTTGAAGAACGTTTGAAATCAGTGGTTAAGGAAGTAATTTCAGCAGAGGGTGAAATTGTATTGTTTATTGATGAAATACATACACTTGTGGGCGCAGGTGGTGGCGAAGGTGCCATGGATGCCGCAAACATATTAAAACCTGCACTTGCACGCGGTGAACTTAGAGCTATTGGTGCCACAACACTCAATGAATTTCAGAAGTACTTCGAGAAAGATAAAGCCCTTGAAAGAAGATTTCAAAAAGTAATGGTTGACGAACCTTCTGCCGAAGATGCGATATCCATCCTAAGAGGCATCAAAGAAAAATACGAAGCACATCATAAAGTGAGGATCAAGGATGAAGCAATTATATCAGCAGTAGAATTATCGCAACGTTACATCAACGATAGATTTCTGCCCGATAAAGCCATTGACCTCATGGATGAGGCAGCATCAAAATTAAGAATGCAAATGAACTCTATGCCAATTGAACTTGATGTGCTCGAAAGAAAAATTCGACAACTGGAAATTGAAAGAGAAGCCATCAAAAGAGAAAACGATACCAAAAAATTAGAAGACCTCAACAGAGAGATTGCGGAACTGTCTGACGAACGTGCAAATCTCAGAGCAAAATGGCAGGGTGAAAAAGAAGTGGTTGAAGGCATTCAAAAAGCTAAAGAGCAAATCGAAAACTTAAAGTTTGAAGCCGAACAAGCTGAGAGATCGGGCGATTATGGCAAGGTAGCAGAGATTAGATACGGCAAAATTCAAGAAGCAACTGCGCAACTAAAAACATTTGAAAGTAAATTGGCCGAATTGCAAACTAATGGCTCACAGCTAATGAAAGAAGAGGTAGATAGCGAAGATATTGCAGGCGTAATTGCAGGCTGGACCGGCATTCCCGTATCTCGTATGTTACAGGGTGAGCGCGAAAAACTATTGCACCTCGAAGAAGAATTGCACAAGCGTGTGGTGGGTCAGCAAGAAGCTATTGAGGCCATAAGTGATGCGGTTAGAAGAAGCAGAGCCGGACTTCAAGATAGCAAAAGACCAATAGGATCATTTATATTTTTAGGCACAACAGGGGTAGGAAAAACTGAGTTGGCAAAAGCGTTAGCAGAATTTTTGTTCAACAACGAAAACAGTATGACCAGAATTGATATGAGTGAGTACCAAGAGCGACATGCTGTAAGTCGCCTTGTTGGTGCACCTCCGGGATATGTTGGCTACGAAGAAGGCGGACAGTTGACCGAAGCTGTGCGCAGAAAACCATACAGTGTAGTGTTGCTCGATGAAATAGAGAAAGCGCATCCTGATGTATTTAATATTTTATTGCAAGTGCTTGATGATGGTCGCCTCACCGATAATAAAGGACGGGTGGTAAACTTTAAAAACACCATCATCATCATGACCTCCAACATGGGCTCACATCTAATTCAAGAAAACTTTGAAAATATAACTGAAATAGATGGCGATAAGTATGATAAAATAATGGCTAAAACCAAACTCGAAGTATTTGAATTATTGAAAAAAACAATCCGACCTGAGTTCCTTAATCGCATAGATGAAACCATCATGTTTACCCCACTCAATAGGGAGGATGTAAATAAAATTGTAAAAATACAATTTGAGCACATAGCCCATCAATTAAGCGAAAGCGACATACATTTAAGTGCCACTCCCGAAGCTATAGAATGGTTGGCGCAACTAGGTTTCGATCCTCAATTTGGCGCTCGTCCGGTAAAAAGAGTAATGCAAAAGAAAGTACTTAATGAACTATCGAAACAAATCCTGTCTGGCAAAATTTCGAAAGATGCAAACATAGTGCTCGATGTATTTGAGCAAGAGTTTGTATTCCGAAACCCAATAGCAACAGATCATTAGTCAATTGCAAAGTTCAGCAAACCGGTTATACTCCATTTTGAAACAAGGATACAACTAATATCCAAGCATATCATAAAACCTAATTTATTGTGGGCGCATCCCTTCCATTTTTTATCAAGCATTGTCATTCACGCTATAGACATCAGTAAAAAAATGGAAGGGTCGGGCCATCCGCTGTATCTCTAGGCCCGCGGGCCTAGAGGATGCCGCTGCTGTCCCTTGCGCAATCAAAAGCTGCATCATTCCTTGTACCTTGTTCAACATTCCTCATTCCTTGTTCCTTGTTCCTTGTTCATTATTCACTCAACATTCCTCACTCCTTGAACCTTGTTCAACATTCTTCATTCCTTGTTTCTTGTTCCTTGTTCATTATTCACTCAACATTCCTTGTTCGTTGAACCTTGTTCAACATTCAAATCCACCTCCCCTCGCAGGCCAGAGGCCTAATGGTATCCTCACTCGCGAGACACGAGCGAGGGCATCGACATTCCTCACTCCTTGAACATTGTTCAACATTCTTCATTCCTTGTTCCTTGTTCATTATTCACTCAACATTCCTTGTTCGTTGAACCTTGTTCAACATTCTTCATTCCTTGTTTCTTGTTCAATATTCAACATTCCTTGTTCCTTGTTCAATATTCAAATTC
>JBILUU010000316.1:0-3805 GCA_044370815.1 Bacteroidia bacterium | reverse complement strand
ACTCGGGATAGGCCACAAAATAATTAGCATGCTGATGTCTTAATACCTCATACAGCAACTGTCTGTTGATTGGTATTTTTTCTCTTGCTGTTATCGCTTGACTAAAATTGTTGATAGAAAAAGGAATATTGTAAAATTCACGTAATGCCTTATTTTCCTGAAGATATAAGCCGGTTAGACCACCAAAATAACCTGTTTCAAGTAATGGTACATAGCTTAACTTCATGATGTATTGGAGATATAAATAATAGGTACAAACTACTTTTTATCAGGTGTAGGCCTTTTCTTTTTTCTGTAACGATTAAAGAAATAAATACCTCCACCAATAACAAGTACGGGTAGCAGATAGGAATTTGAAACACCATTATTGCCAATACTGGCAAACACCCTTTCCCATCTTACTTTATTGAAAATACTTGTTGCGTTGTTGTTCAAACTTAACCAAATGAACACGGCCTTTCCCACAATATGATCCTCGGGTACAAATCCCCAAAACCTGCTATCAAGGGAGTTGTGACGATTGTCTCCCATCATGAAGTAATAATTCATTTTGAAAGTATAACTGCTTGCTTCCTTGTTGTTAATAAAAATGCGACCGTCTTTTAACTCTAGTTTGTTCTTCTCATAAACTTCTATAATTCTTTTGTAAGCGGGTAGGCTTGACATATTTAACGCAACTGTTGTACCTGCTTTTGGTATGCTAAGGGCACCGTAATTATCAATGTTCCATTTATTTTCGGGGTTAAAAGGAAATACATATTCAGAGTAATTTCCGTTTTTCTCAAAAATTGGTTCTACATGAACCACGTTACCAAAGCTTTTTAATTTTTCGGCATTTTCCTTGGTAAGCGTCATCTCCCAATCGCCCAAACTCGATGTTTTGGCTAATTCGGTGATTTGCATTTCTATGAGTGTCTTAAAATTAAAATCGCTGCCATCAGTTTGTACGTGGTACTTCCATTGCATGCGCTCAGGCATGTCAGCCAATTTATTGTTGATGTATAGGATGCCATTTTTGATCTCTAATTTATCTCCCGGAATACCAACACAACGCTTGATATAATTTTCCTGTTTATCAACAGGGCGGAAATCCTCCATCGGATAGTTGAATACAACCACATCATTGTTTTTTATTTTTCCAAGGCCGGGTAATCTGAAATAAGGTAACTGAATTATTTCTGAGTAGGATTTTACCGTTTCGGTGAAAGGCATGGTATGATGTGCAAATGGGAATGATATGGGTGTCATTGGAGTTCGCGCCCCATAGCTGATCTTACTCACGAAAAGAAAATCCCCAATCAACAATGATTTTTCCATTGATGAAGTGGGAATGGTAAACGCTTCAATTAAAAAGGTTCTGATTAATGTTGCCGCAATTACAGCAAATAAAATGGCATCTCCCCATTCACGCAAGGGGGTTTTTTTCTTGTCGCTTTTGTGAAACAAATAAAATATTCCAAGTGTAATAATGCACAAGAAGATGAATAAAAAGATATTCATTTCCTTTTTTGGTGCTTTGTCTTTTTTAGCCATAATTGTGGTTAGATCTTTTTAATTTACTGCAACGAAGAAAGTAATTATTTCTGTTAATGAAAGTTAAGCCGCGAAGGTATAGAATTTTAGCTTGTTTGCGAAAGTTTTGACGATAGGTTACGTGATTTTTCAATAGCGAAAACCCAACACATCTTTCATGCTGAAAATTCCTTTCTTGTTGTGAATCCATGCCGCAGCCATGATTGCGCCTTTAGCGAATCCATTACGATTGATAGCGGTATGTTTAATCTCAATTTCATCTTCATGACTTACATACTTAATTACATGGGTGCCGGGCACATCGGGTTCTCTGATGCTATTGATGGAGAGCACTTCAGCTGATGTAAATGCATGATTTTCCCAACTTTTATAGCGATGATGAATATTGATTAAATCCTCGGCAAGGGTAATGGCAGTGCCGCTCGGAGCATCTAGTTTAGCCGTATGATGTATTTCGCTCATACTTGCTTGATATGCATGCCGGTGGTTCATAAGCGAAGCCAAGTATTTGTTTACCTCGAAAAATATATTGACACCCACACTGAAGTTAGACGCGGCAATCATTGCTCCTCCCAAACGCAAACAGGTTTCTTCAATAATTACTCTATAATCATTCCACGCGGTGGTGCCAACCACAACCGGAGTGCCGGCCTCGAAGCATAGCATCAGATTTGCCACCACCGTTTGAGGTGTCGAAAATTCTATGGCTACATCAGCTTTACGGAGGTTTTCGGCAGTAAGCTCATGTAAATTTTTACTACCAATTTTTAATACTATTTCATGACCTTCCGAAAGGGCTATTTTCTCAATGGTTTTACCCATTTTTCCATATCCAAGTAGTGCAATTTTCATGATTGAATGTTATAGCCAGGATGAAGATTTTTTTCTTTTGCCACCCGAACCAATGCCTAAAACACCAAGTAATCCGCGTGTAACCTCACGGGCAATTGTACGCACTACTTGATTGCCCACCACACCTCCAATCATCTCGGTTAGCGTACTTCCTGTTTGCTTTGGAGCTGCTTTTTCAGCATTGCTTGACCTTTCGGCAGGCGGGGGAGTTGCTGCTGTTTCATGAACTGCTCCGCTCAGTTTTTTGGTGAGTATTTCATACGCGCTTTCTCGGTCAATATCTTCGCTGTATTTTTTTACAAGCGTTGAGCCGCTTACTAAAGCCGCTATTTCAGTATCGCTCAACACATCCATTCTCGATTGTGGCGCGCATAATAATGTATGAGCAATAGGAGTAGGCACACCTTTTTCATCCAATGCAGTAATAAGCGCTTCGCCAATACCTAATTTGGTGAGCAGTTCTTCAACATCATAAAAATCTGATAGCGGATAATTTTGAGCAATCAACTTTAAATCTTTTCTGTCGTTTGCCGTAAATGCTCTAAATGCATGTTGCACTTTCATACCAAGCTGTCCTAGTATAGCTGCAGGAATATCAACCGGTGTTTGCGTTACAAAGAAAATACCAACTCCTTTGGAACGAATCAATTTGATGATGCTTTCAATTTGTGATAACAAAGCTTTAGAGGCCTCTTTAAAAATAAGATGCGCCTCATCAATAAAGATCACGAGTCGCGGCTGTTCGGCATCTCCCTGTTCCTCAAATTGGTCATAAATTTCGGCAAGCAAACAAAGCATAAAGGTACTAAATAGCTTTGGCTTTGTTTGAATATCTGTCAATCTTACAATATGCATCCTTCCTTTGCCATCATCCTCTAGGTGACATAAATCGGTTACCTCAAATGATTTTTCACCAAAAAAAATTGCTGCCCCTTGCTGTTCAATTTCAATGATCTTTCTGATGATGGCAGAGGTACTTGCAGAACTTATTCTTCCGTACTCTTTTTCTATTTCGGTTTTTCCTTCATTGGTCAGATATTGCAACAGCTTCTTAAAATCTTTTAAATCAAGCAGAGGCATTTGATGGTCATCGGCATATTTGAAAATAAGTGACACAATACCCGATTGGGTATCATTCAACTCCAATATCTTAGAAAAAAGAACAGGACCAAACTCAGTAACGGTGGCACGCAATCTTACACCCAACTCTTTGCTGATGCTTAGTAATTCAACTGGATATCCCGTGGCTTGCCAGGTCTCACCAATCTTTTCGTGCCTTTGTGTAATTTTATCGTTAGGGATGCCCGGTTTGGCAATTCCGCTTAGGTCACCTTTGATATCCATCATCAGTGTAGATATTCCTTTCTCTGAAAGGGCTTCTGAAATCTTTTGTAAGGTTTTAGTTTTGCCGCTTCCGGTG
>JBILUU010000030.1:0-13595 GCA_044370815.1 Bacteroidia bacterium | reverse complement strand
CATAGGTTTGCTTAATTATTGTTAAACCCGAATAAAGCAATGGGAGTTTTGAAGAACCGTGCTGCTTGATTTAGTTGGGTTAATGCCGATACTACTTGAAATTAGTCCAATAAGGTTAAGCCTTAATTGGACTAAATTGAAAGTGTAATCGGTATAAAAATATGATTTACAGTTTCTTTGTCGTTTACGCATTTTTAATGCTTAATCTGGGTTTAAACCTAACAAACAGGGTATGGCATAGGCCCAACGACTTATAGCCATTCTGCTTGCAAATTTCGGAAATGGAAAAGGCACACATTGTGATTTTGTAAATTAATTGCACTATATTTGTATTTTAATAAACCACTATATATATCTTATGAAAAAAGTAATTTTACTATCACTAATTGCCATAGCAACACTGAGAAATGGAGTTGCGCAGGAAATTAAAATTTCCAGAGGAGGCACTGACTATACCAACGGAACTATTGAAGCATGGTTTGATATTGCCGATTATCCGGGCACAAGCGCATTTACATTCAATGGTTTTATTGTAAAAAATACTGGAAGCGCTGCAAAATCAATTCGCATGATCAGACAGGAGGTAAGTGTGCTATCAGGCACTTCTAATTATTTCTGTTGGGAAGCATGTTATTCTCCTATTACAGATACTTCAACCGGAAATGTAATCCTCAATCCCAATGGTGAATTTGCCGATATGTTTCTTGATTACGCACCATCCGGACAAACCGGTATTTCAACAATCCGTTATTTACTCCAAAACGTAGCCAACTTGAATGATACCGCCTCTATGTTGGTGCATTATAATGCAACTCCAACTTCATTAAACGAACTAACTGCCGCCCCAATGTTGTCTGCAGTTTTTCCAAATCCTGCATCCAACCAGGTTTCTATTAACTACAACATCAGTCAAACACAATCAACCATAGAAATTAAAAATCTTCTTGGTCAGGTGCAGAGGGTGTTGCCTGTTGCTGTTGGCAGCAAGAATATCAACATCAGCGTAGCCGATATGCCTGAAGGAATTTACTTTGTTACCCTCAAATCGGGTGGCAATATCATCGACACCAAAAGATTGATGATAAGCAGGTAATCAAACCTGTTTATTATTTACCATTTAGTCAAGGTTAAATTGCGGGATTTGCTCGCAATCATCTTTTGTATCATGCTATTCAAACAAGTCGCAGGTAATCAATTTATTAAGGAATCACTCATCCAACAAGTTCAATCAAACCGGGTGAGTCATGCCCAGCTTTTTTTTGGTCCAGAAGGATCGGGTGCGCTAGCAATGGCTGTTGCCTTTGCACGTTACATTTGCTGCACCAATAAGCAAGCGAGCGACTCATGTGGTGCTTGTTCATCATGCATTAAATTCGAAAAACTGGTGCACCCCGATTTTCATATGGTTTTCCCGGTGAATACCAATAATCAAGTAAAAAAAGATGCCTGTTGCGATGATTTTATAGTTGAATGGAGAAAAGCTTTAACAGACAATCCTTATCTGAATTTATACGACTGGTTAAAGAGTTTGGGGATTGAGAATAAGCAGGGAAATATAGGCACCGAGGAGGGGACCAATATCATTAGAAAGCTGAATTTGACCACCTATGAAAGTCCCTATAAAATTATGCTGATTTGGATGCCCGAATGCATGAACTTGCACACGGCCAACAAACTACTTAAAATTTTGGAGGAGCCTCCTGAAAGAACCCTGTTTTTGTTGGTAGCAGAATCTCGTGAGCAGCTAATGTCAACAATACAATCGCGTACGCAAGCCATTCGCTTTCGCCCTTTATCCGATAGTGAAGTGACAGCTTTTTTAATCAATGAATTATCAATAGAAAATGACAGGGCCCAGCAAGTTGCTGCCCTCTCTGAAGGCAACTTAAATATGGCGCTTAAACTTTCGCAAGAAACAGAGTTGATTAAAAAGGATATTGAAGAGTTTTTAGAATGGATGAGATTTTGCTTTAAAAGTAATATTCCCAAGTTGTTGGTTTGGGTAGATAAAATGGCGGGTGTTGGACGCGAAAATCAAAAGAACTTTTTAACTCATGCCGTTCATCTAACCCGACAAACATTGCTCCTTAACCTAAATTTACCACAATTAGTAAAGTTGTCAGAAAGCGATAAAGAGTTGCTTAAAAAGTTTTCGCAATTTGTGAATGCAGTTAACAGTGATGAATTATTAGCGGCCTATGATAAGGCCTATTACGCCCTTGAGCGAAATGCCAATGGCAAAATGCTTTTCCTTGATTTATCGTTCAAGGTAAGCATATTACTTAACAAGAGGGTGCTTCCAAAAGTTGCATAAACAAAAGTGCCCCATTAAAAATATTTAAAATGAGTTGTACAAGTTGTAGCACAAATAAAACCCCCGGAGGATGTAAAAGCAACGGTTCGTGTGGAACAGGTGGCTGCGGAAAGTTAAATGTATTCGATTGGCTAGCCAATATGGAATCGCCCGCAGGAGCTAAAGCATTCAATCTAGTTGAAGTAAGATTTAAAAATGGGAGAAAAGATTTTTATGCTAATGAAACAGGTGCTGAATTATTTCAAGGTGATATAGTAGCCACCGAGGCTTCTCCGGGTCATGATATTGGTGTCGTTTCGCTTTCGGGTGAATTGGTGCGCATGCAAATGAAGAAAAAGAATATCCCTACCAATCATCCAGAAATTAAAAAGGTATACCGTAAAGCCAAGCAAACAGATATCGATAAATGGCAGTCTGCCAAAGACCTGGAGGTGCCAACCATGTATAAAGCACGAACACTGGCACTAAAGCTGAAACTTCAAATGAAGATTAGCGATGTGGAGTATCAAGGCGATAAAACGAAGGCCATTTTTTATTACACAGCTGATGAAAGGGTAGATTTCAGAGAGCTCATCAAATTGATGGCCGATGAGTTTAAAATCAGAATTGAAATGAAACAAATTGGAGCACGACAAGAGGCAAGTCGGCTTGGTGGAATCGGCTCATGCGGCAGAGAATTATGCTGCTCAACATGGCTGACCGATTTCAGAAGCGTTTCAACAAGTGCAGCCCGCTACCAACAACTCTCTCTTAATCCATTAAAGCTTGCAGGTCAATGCGGTAAGTTAAAGTGCTGCCTTAATTATGAGCTCGATAGTTATTTAGACGCGCTCAAAGATATACCCGATGGAAATACCAAACTAGAAACGCAAAAGGGAAGAGCATACTGCCAAAAAACAGACATCTTTAAAAGGATAATGTGGTTTACCTATGCCGATGATCCGGGTAACTTTATACCTGTTGCAGTTGACAGAGTAAACGAAATTATTGCACTCAACAAAGCAGGCGAAAAGCCCGATGACATCAGTATCAAGAAAGAAGCACCAAAAGTAAAATTGCCGGATTTTGAAAATGTAGTAGGACAAGACAGTTTAACAAGGTTTGACAATACAAAGAAGAAAAAGAAAAAGAAGAAGAAAAAACCGGGATTCCCCAATGCTAGCAATGCGCCTGTAAGTACTGATACTAAGGAAAAACCTGTAACAAAACAGGTCGAAAACCAAGGGCGTGAAGAAGGTAAAGGTAATAATCAGGGCAATAGCGGACAGCCAAGAAAACCTAATCGCAACAATAGAAATCGTAATAAAAAAAACAATACTGATAGCGCACCGAGTGCTGAATAATTATATGCTTTATATTTCTTCAGTCCATGCAAAGAGCCGAGTATCTCTCAAGTATTGTTAAAACACTGCCCGATAAGCCTGGTATTTATCAGTATTTTGATGAACATGGCGTAATTATTTATGTGGGAAAAGCCAAGGCACTTAAAAAGCGCGTTTCTTCTTATTTTAATCGCGACAATCAACTCGATAGAAAAACGCAGTCTTTGGTGAGGCATATTGCCGATATTAAAATCATCATTGTTGAAACCGAGTTGGATGCTTTGCTGCTTGAAAACAACCTCATTAAAAAGTATCAGCCCAAATATAATGTCATGCTTAAGGATGGTAAAACCTTTCCTTGTATTGTTATTAAAAACGAGGCCTATCCAAGGGTATTTCCTACAAGGCAAATAGTGAAAGACGGGTCGGATTATTTCGGTCCCTTTGCATCAATTAAAATGATGTATACCATGCTTGAGCTCATCAAAGAAAATTATCCGTTAAGGAGTTGTAACTATCACCTCTCAGAAAAGAATATTGCTTCCGGAAAATTTAAAGTATGCCTCGAATATCATATTGGCAACTGTAAAGGGCCATGCGAAGCTAAACAAAGCGGTGATGATTACGACCGCAGCATTGCTGAAATTAAACAAATTGTAAAGGGCAATATTCATGGCATTATCAAGCAATTAAAAACCAAAATGATGATGCATGCCGAAAAATTTGAATATGAAAAAGCGCATGGCATTAAAATGAAAATCGACTCCCTCGAGAACTACCAAAGTAAGTCTGCAATTGTGAGTGTTAGTATCAATAATGTAGATGTAGTATCTATCATATCTGATGAAAATTATGCTTATGTCAACTACTTAAAAGTGGTAAACGGTGCAATTGTTCAAGGGTACACTATTGAATTAAAAAAGAAGTTGAATGAAACCGATGAAGATTTGCTGCTTATAGGATTTGCGGAGCTCAGAGGGCGCTTTGGCAGTGATTCGGAAGAAGTGATTGTGCCATTCCCAATTAGTATTGAAGCTGTAAGCATACAGTTTATTGTTCCACAGCGGGGCGATAAGAAAAAATTGCTTGATCTGAGTATGAAAAATGTGGAGCATTATAAGCGCGACAAGCAAAAACAACAAGAACTCGTTGATCCGGAAAGACATACGAGCAGAATGTTGGCGCAAATGATGAAGGATTTACGTTTGAAATCAGAACCCCGACATATTGAATGCTTTGATAATAGTAACATTCAAGGTGCCTTTCCTGTTGCAGCCATGACTGTATTTAAGAATTTAAAACCAAGTAAAAAAGACTACAGGCACTTCAATATTAAAACGGTGGAAGGCCCTAACGATTTTGCTTCAATGGAAGAGATTATTTACAGGCGCTACAAAAGAATGATCGAAGAGCAGCAACCGGTTCCCGACCTCATAGTGATTGATGGGGGAAAGGGTCAATTAGGTGCAGCACTCGATAGTTTGAACAAGCTTGGTCTTACCGGAAAAGTAGCTATAGTAGGTATTGCAAAAAGACTCGAAGAAATATATTATCCCGGAGATTCATTGCCTTTATATCTCGATAAGAAAGGTGAAACACTAAGGGTTTTACAGAATATCAGAGATGAAGCTCATCGTTTTGGGATTACACATCACCGCAATAAACGATCAAAAGGAACCATCAAAACAGAATTGACCGATATCAAAGGAATTAGTCATCTAACTGCAGCCAGCCTACTCGGACATTTCAAATCGGTTAAAAAAATAGCAGCAAGTTCACTTGATGAATTGGCACAAGTTGTTGGAAACAGTCGAGCTACATTGGTTTTTGATTACTTCCAAGGAAAAAATAATACCGATCAAACAAAGTAAATAGTGCTACCACATTGGTATTATCAGTAGTTTAGAGCAAATGTTTGTTGCTGAACAATTCGGGGTGATTCAACCCAAATTCCGCATTAGAAAATGCGGAATCGCTAAAACAGCTGTAATTCAATCCATTGGTTCAATGGATTGAAAACACCTGCTAAGCGGGATTACCCTCATAAAATCACTAGTGCGTTACATGCGTAACTTCTACTGATTAATTCGGGTTCAATTTCCTCAATTATACCCTGAGCATTTACAACGTTCTATATTCAAGCACAACATTCAAAATACAAACAAATTCGGGTTTATAACTTCATTTATGCGGTTCCTTATTGCTGAAAGGCCAATAAATTCGATAGAATGACAAATTTAAACTGTAAAAAATTGGTTTTCAATAACTAACTGTGAAAAACTACGAAGTTACCTGTGAAAAACAGTTTTGATTATTCGCTCAATTTGTGAAGTAATCAACTAAAACATATTTTCATGCAAACATCAATGAATTTTAATGGAAGTCAGACAACTAAAGTGCTTTCAGGAATGCTCGTTTTCATTCAATTTGGTTTGTTTTTTGCCATTTTGTATTTAGGGGCCTTAGTCACTACAAATATGATAGGTTTGCTGACACAGCTCTCTGGCCTAATTATTTATATTTTGGCTTATATTAGTTTTAATCAAAAGTATTTCAGTTTTCTCCCATTGCCTAAAAAAGGGGCGTACATAATCATGCACGGCCCTTACAGCTTTTTGCGTCACCCCATGTATTTGGGAATGTTGTTAATTACTATTCCGCTTACCGTAGAATATTTCAGTCATACTATAGCTGTTACACAAGCTTGTTTCATTGTGGTTACTGCCATTTTGGTTTACATTGAGGAATATGTATTTGGGAATGTTGACCTCAACTACAAAAACTATATCAAATACACCAAAATGATTTTACCGATGCTGTTTTAGTAGCTCGGCCAAATAATATTTCCCTCATTTTATGGATTAAAAGCATTCGAATTATCTTTTAATTGTTTGCTAATCTTATTTATATTTTATTGACATTTTAAGATGTCTGCATTCATTATTTTTGTAAAAAAAATGTTGTGTTTACAGGAATAATTGAAAATACTGCCCTAGTTGTTGGGGTTAATGCTCAGCAAAGTAATTTAACTTTTACGTTAAAGTCATCATTGGCAGCTGCACTTAAGGTGGATCAAAGCGTGGCTCACAATGGGGTTTGCCTTACCGTTACCGGTATAGATGCCGCAAGCAATACCTATACAGTTACAGCTATCAAAGAGACTTTAGAAAGAACTAATCTGGGGCTACTTAAATTAAACGATTGGGTTAACATCGAACGCTGCATGCGTATGGACAGCCTGCTCGATGGGCACATCGTACAAGGGCATGTAGACACTACTGCTTTGTGCTCAAAGGTTGAAGAAACAGAGGGCAGTTGGAAATATACTTTCGAGTATGATCATACCGGCAAGCCCGGTTATATCACTGTTGAAAAAGGTTCTGTAACCATAAACGGAGTAAGTTTAACGGTGGTTGATTCAGGGATTAATTCTTTTTCAGTGGCCATCATTCCTTACACCTACGAACACACCAACTTTAAAAATTTAAAGGAGGGAAGTAAAGTCAATATTGAGTTTGACATCATAGGTAAATATATTGCAAAACTTATAGCCAATCAGCAGTCTTAGTGAGTAGGAGATTTCTTTCAATTTTGCTAGTAGTTTTTTTGAGTTTGCATCCTTCATTGGCAGGCAAACAGCCTACTTGCAGGTTACTTTTATCTCAGGCGCTCGAACACATTTACAAGGTAAAAACTGCCAGTTACACCTTGCATGCAGCTGAGCGTGTAAACGAAAATATATTAAAGGCAAGCTCTCAAATTAAATTGCAGGTTACTCCACGAAAACTTTACTTGAAAAACAACAAAGGCATAGAAGTGCTCTATAACGAACAAGCCAGCAAGGGAGAAGCATTGGTGAATCCTAATTCGTTCCCATTCATTAATTTAAAACTTGATCCATACCGCAGTATCATGCGTAACAATCAGCATCATACTATTTTCGAACTCGGCTTTCATCATATAGGAAGTATTTTGAGCAATGCAGTAAAATCAAGTGAAGCTCAATTTGAAAAGTGGTTTACATACTCGGGGCTCATTAAATTTAACAACAGAGAATGTCATAAAATTATTTTTGAGTACCCCGATTTTAAGTACATAAAATATACTGTTAAACATAAAGAAACTGTTAGAAGCATTGCGCACAAATTCGGCATTGGTGAATATCGAATTATGATCAACAATCAGAATATTTCTTATACAGATTTTATTCGTGAGGGAAGAGTGCTCAGTATTCCTAATGTGTATGCATCAAAAACGGTAATTTACATTGATAAAGAATTATTACTACCTATTTATATCAAGGCCTATGATGACCATGGATTTTATGAGTCTTACGAGTTCGAGAATTTAAAAACAAACCTCCATTTTTCAGCAAAAGAATTTGAAAAAACACACTCCGGTTATGGATTTTGATACAGTTGTATAAATCGATCAAACGAACCTGTTTGCTCACGTTTGCGACTCCTTTCGTAATCATAAATTAATTTTCCAAGATTGGAAAGAAAAGGAAATCCAATACTCTTGTATTCATAACGCCCATCATTTAAAATTTGGTTGGCATTCACGTAAATAACGGCACTCAGAAAAAAATCAATGTTGTTTTTGTAATCAACAAAATAGGCACAATCCGACAGCCAGCCATAACTCTGGCCCACAACATTGAAAATTCTCATTGTGTCAACCATGATTGTATCGTGATAATTTGCAAGCATTAGGTACTTTTTAAAACTATCTTCATACCTTGAAGCATCATATTTCGGGAAATCGCTCTCACGTGGATAGCTTCCCATCGATTTCAACAATAGATTGTAATCTTCTGGCAGGAGCTGTAATTTTTTATCTTCAGGAAGTAGATTTGGATATATCAAACCAATCAAAAAATCATTGATCTCTTGTAGCGGCATGGTATTATATCTTGTAAAATCTTTTGGCTTCTTAACAAGTTTGCCCTTGGCATTTCTGTATGCCCGGCCTTTGTATTTTTTTACAAATTTATAATTGCGATAATACTTACTACTGCTGCCTGCTTGTCTGTATACTGTATCTCCTTTTTCATTCATGAAAACTGTCGGATTAAAAAATAAGTTATCATCATTTTTGCAGCCGGGATCGAAGCGTTGAATAATATCGGTTTCTTTCATGCCAATTGCTTTCAATCGCAGCTTGATGCTATCCGCACCAAGCAATTCATAAACCCTGCTATAGGCATCATTATCACTTACCAGCATCATTTTTTTTACATAATGTGCTACCGATGGTTTATAATTGAAGGCAGTGGAATCAACGCTCACTTCCTTTTGACAGGCATGATTGGCCAACGTTACCATATGGTTGGAGGAAGAAATACCAAGTTTATGACACTTTTCTAAGGCAAGGGCACTCACCGGTAATTTAACTAAACTGGCAGGATAAAAATACTGTTTGTTGTTTAACCGATAGCGATGCTGAACAAGCGCTGCCTTACCGCTTTCTTTATGATTGATTTGTGTATATATGATTTGGATTTCATACTTATTTGGTTTGGCAAGAACAGTTTTGAACTCATCTGATTTTATCTTCATTAAGTTTTCGATGAGGTTGTCGTTTGAAATAGTAATTGGCAAGTATGGTGTTGACTTCTGCGCAAAGGTTTGCACACATCCGCTGTATGTTATGAATAACATACAATAGGTAAATGCAGAAAATACCTTATATAGGTACTTGTTCAAATTATTTGGTTTTTTTTGTAAAAAGCATCAAGTTGCTTTCGTTGAGCTTGTAATCGTATCCTATTCCAAAACCTAGTGGTTTAATACTTAATTTTTCGGTACTGTCGTAGGCCATTTTTAAATCCTTTTGCAGGAAATTTTTAAATAGGTTAATGGGTGCATCATAGGTACCATAATATTGATGATTCCATTGAGAGGCATCAAAAAATCTGACAGGCACACCCGAGTCATCTTGGAGTACATAGCGGCTTTTCTCCAAAATTGTTTTTCTGATTACGCTAAAATAAGGCTTGTGCAACAAGTAGGAAGCCGATTTAATATAGGTGCATAAGGTAGGAAGTTGATTCAAAAATGCTTGTAAACGTTTGTTTCTGTTAAGTCCCAAATCAGAGATATCACAACTGAGGTAATACACATCTTTTTCCATTCCTGTTTTGTTTTCTATGCAGGTAAGATGTATGCCTTTACTTCCGCTCGCATAGGCAGGATTTTCGCGCGCAATCACTTTTCCGCTGCTATCAATGGAAATAGGCGCCATGTCCTTAATCGAGTGTCCGCTTCTTTGCATAAATATAGAAATCAGCTGCACAGCCCCGTTGAGTTCTTTAGTAGCAAAGTCTTCTTCCATACTAAGCGTTCTAAAAAAACTGAAATTCAAAATGGCATGCATTGATTTGTGAATAGAGTTGAAATATTTTGGCAAGCTATCTATGTTCACTGTATCAAGGTTGGGTAGTGAACCCGGTGGCTCAAGTGCAAGCATGTAATATACTTTCGCCTCAGGAAAAAATGTTGTAACATGCAAAAAATCGGGCCCGCTGAATGGGTAAAATACAGTGTCATTTTTACCAAAGGTGGCCTTCAATTCTTGTTCTGTAAAGGCATGCATTGGTTTAAAATGATTCTCGTTGAGTTGTGCCCATTTTTTATCCTGACCTGCCGCAAAATTCTTCCACGCATCAGTATATAATTCAGGCTTAAGTGTATTGCCTTCAGTTGCCTGCATTCCTGCAATATATCTGCTGATATCATTATTTTTTCTATTGCTGATTTCAGGAATTTTTTCAACCTCAACGATTGGAGTAACCTCTTTTTTTTCTGCTTCGCGGCTTGATTCTTTTTTGCCCGAAGTGCAGCCAAACATCATCATACCAGAGACGAATAAACAGGTAAAATAAATCGTATTTTTAAGCAGTGCGTTTGTCATATATACTTGATAAATAGCATGGCAAAGATATAAAATATGACTTTTGTGGCATTATTAAGTTTTGCGTCTAAAAAGGGAATAATTTGTAGTCACAAATAATACCAACAATAACAATTACAGCTGTTTCAGCGATTCCGCATTTTCTAATGCGGAATTTGGGTTTGTCCAATTATGGCATATCCTTATTGTCCTATTGTTAAGTAGTATTGACATGAACTATTGTCTATTTATTTTTTAAATGTACTTAAAAATAAAGGCAATTGGTATAATTTGAAATTTTACATTGGTGCAAGCGAATGCAGCTAGCTGTTGGCAACAAAATACGAAACAAAATAACAACTAAAACTGCTTTAGCTGCATGGCAACGAACGGCTAATTAAATTTAATCAAATAATTCAGCTTTGAATTAGCATCAGCATTATATTTGTAAAAAAAATGATTATGAATATTTTACTACTTCACAAAATTTCGGTGTGGTTGTTTCTTTTGATTTATTACATCAAAACGATGCTTTTATTTAATAAAAATCAGCAACCACTAGATAAATTTTCAAGAGTTATCAAGGTGCCCGAGATGATTATAAGCACCTTGTTTCTGCTAACAGGAATTTATCTGTTTTATTTGTTAGGTGAAATCAAGCTTTTCCAAATTTTTAAATTGGTGTGTGTGTTTGCTTCCATCCCACTTGCTATTGTGGGCTTTAAAAAGAAGAAAAAATCATTGGCTATCACTGCTATGGTATTATTGCATTTGGCCTACGGCTTGGCTGAAATGTCGCGTAAACAAGCTTCTATAGGCAGTAAACCGGGGAGTAACGGCTCTGGTGTAGCTGATGGCGCTACTGTATATACTAATAATTGCTTAATCTGCCACGGTGCTGATGGTAAAAAAGGTTACAATGGTGCCAGCGATTTGTCGGCTTCAAAATTAGATCGTGAAGGCGTATTGCAAGTAATCAATAATGGGCGTGGTAATATGATGCCATATAAGGAGTTATTGGCCGAAGAAGAGAAACAGGCGGTAGCCGATTACATTTTAACATTGCGATAGATTGACAAAACTTATTGAAACTGCTGTAAGAAAGAAAACAGCCATCATGGTTGGTGTGATTACACAGCAGCAGGATGAGCAAATGGCGAGAGAATACCTCGATGAGCTTAAATTTTTAATTGACACTTGGGGTGCAGTTACACTGAAAGGTTTTTTGCAGAAAATGACCAAGCCCGATTCGAAATATTTTGTGGGCAGCGGTAAGTTGCAAGAAATTAAATCCTATGTAAAAGAGTTTGCAGTTGATATGGTTGTTTTTGATGATGACCTCAGCCCTTCGCAACTCCGAAATATCGAGAAAATACTTGAAACAAAAGTACTCGACAGGAGCGATTTAATTATCGATATTTTTGCTGCACGTGCTCAAACAGCGCATGCCAAAACACAAGTGGAACTTGCGCTTTACCAGCATATTTTACCACGCCTTACCGGTATGTGGACCCATCTCGAAAGGCAGCGCGGAGGAACTGGAACACGTGGTGGTGCCGGTGAAAAAGAAATTGAAACAGATCGAAGAATTGTTCGCAATAAAATTACCCTACTCAAAGAGCGATTGAAGGAGATTGATAAGCAAATGGCCACGCAAAGAAAAAACAGGGGAGAAATGATTCGTGTGGCTTTGGTGGGATATACCAACGTTGGCAAAAGTACCATCATGAATTTGTTGAGCAAAAGCGATGTTTTTGCAGAAAATAAGTTGTTTGCCACATTAGATACCACGGTAAGAAAAGTAGTGATTGATAATTTGCCTTTTCTGCTTAGCGATACGGTAGGCTTCATCAGAAAGTTGCCCACGCATTTGATTGAATCATTTAAATCAACACTCGATGAGGTGCGCGAAGCAGATATTCTGATACACGTTGTCGACATCAGTCATCCTAATTTTGAAGAGCACGTTCATGTGGTAAATGATACCTTGCAAGGCATAGGTGCTTCCGACAAAAAAACAATCATGATTTTTAATAAAATTGATGCATTTAGTTTTACGCCAAAAGATGAAGATGATTTAACACCAATCAAGCGTGAGAATTTAAGTTTACAGGATTTGAAGCGCACCTGGATGAGTAAAAACAGCAATCCTTGTTTGTTTATTTCGGCAACCAATAAAGAAAACATTGATGCCCTGCGCACGCTCATTTATGATTGTGTAAAAGAGCTGCACATGCAGCGATATCCTTACAACAACTTTTTTTATTGATAGTAGCTTTTAAACTCAGAAACTAGTTCACAATTAGGTGATAGTAAATGGGCATGCCAATAGTAATATTGATGGGGAAGGTGATAGCCAATGCCATAGGTAAAAACAAACCGGGATTTGCTTTCGGAACCGAAATTTTGACTGCTGCAGGAACTGCAATGTAGGAGGCGCTTGCGGCCAGTATGGCAAACATAAAACGATTTGAAGCATCGCTTGTTACCAAAGCACTGAGCAGTGCTACCGCACTTCCGTTTATCAATGGAATTAGAATGGCAAAAACAATAGGAAACCAACCAAAAGAGAAAAATGATTTTAATTTTCTGCCGCTTGTAATACCCATATCAAGTAAAAAAATGGCCAAGAAACCTTTAAATAAATCGTTAGTAAAAGGTTTTATTCCTTCGGCTTGTTTAGCATTGGCAAGGTAGCCAATAATCAAACTGCCAAGAATTAAAATTACGCTGCTATTGGTAAAGGAGTGCCTGATGGCTGACGACTTCTTTATTTTTTCTTCAGGGTTATCATTGAATATAGAAACCAAAATGAGCCCCATAATGATGGCAGGAGATTCCATTAAGGCCATAATGGCCACCATGTGTCCATGTAAACTAAGTTGCTGGGCTTCTAGGTATGAAGCAGCTGTAACAAATGTTACCGCACTAACAGAGCCATAGGCAGAAGCAATTGCAGCGGCATCATATACACCTAACCTTTTTTTTAGTATAAAAAATGAATAGAGCGGAATAAGTAATGATATCCCAATTCCAAAGACCATGGACCACGCAATTTCACTGCC
>JBILUU010000315.1:0-3830 GCA_044370815.1 Bacteroidia bacterium | reverse complement strand
AAAATAGATCCTTTATCTCGAGATATAAACCTTTTGGGTGAACACTTGATCTCTTCCTGTTACTTTTATAATATACTGTCCAACGGAGAGTTGATCGAAGGTCAATTGCTTGGTACCTTTTAAAAGTACCTGTTCATTTACATATACTCTTTGGCCTACCATGTTAAACATTTCAATAGTGCCGCTGCCTGCTGTTTTATTAAACTGTATGGCAAGTCGGTCGCCATTTGAGATGATACTCATGCCCGATTGTGCTATATCAGCAATTCCTGTTGTATTTACAACTTCTACTGCAACGGTAGCTGAGGTGCTGCAAATACCATTTGTAGCAGTATAAGTAACATTGTAATTGCCGGCTTGTGTAAAGGTATGTGAGATGTTAGTTGGACCATTATTGATGATTGTGCCATCTCCAAAGTTCCAATTGTAGGTTGTTGCACCCACACTGCTGGCAATGAAATCAATTGGTTGATTGTTATTGATGTCAACAAAATTTTGACTGGCTGAAAGCGCTGCTGTTACGCTGTTTCCTCCAGCAACACTAAAATAGTCTACTGTTGAATAAACATCAGGTGCTGTTCCGAAAGTGAGCTGTGCAGAGTAGTTTCCTGATGGTAGATTATTTATAGTTTGTTGTCCAGAAACTCCGGTAAGCGTGCTTACAACATTGCCATTTGAAGCAATAATTTCAATATCATAAGTATGCGCAGAAGGATAATTGACTACAACACTTCCATCAGAACCTGTGCAAGTTTCATCTGCAATATCAAATGAAACAGCTGGACGGAAATGTAAAATGAATCTTGTTTTGAAATTACCAACCGGCAGGTTAACCATATAGGATGGTTGATTTCTTAGATTTATCATGGTATCAAGTTGTGTATCCTCCAAGTATGCAATCACAGAAGGGGCAAAAGTTGACATGTCAGTTAATACTAGCTGGTAGTTACCTGCAGTCTGAATTTTTACACCAAGAGGAATTGTTTTGTCTACATCAAGCTCACCCATTACGTTGATGGTTAAATCTACACTATCAATTACGCTATAAATATTAGGGAAGCCGGCAACAGGAGAGTATAAAATGGTGGCATCTCTGTTCATTTCATAGCTATCATTGGCAGTTGGGTCAAAATACAGGGCCATTTCGTTTGCAAAGCCATTACCTTGAACTTCCATTCGGAACAAGTTAGAAACATTTGAATTATTGTAATAACTTGCGGATACATCTGCGTAGCTGGTGTTTCTTATAGCGTTTGAAGCGTTGATATTTCCGGTAGTTAAGGCGGTAGCCAATATTCCTTGAGAAGAGGCAATTACGTCAGTGAGTCCATTAGTGCCTACTGAGCCGTCCCAAGAGGCATAACTGCCTGAATATCCTCCAGCAGAAATAAAGGCTTTGTAACCAACTGTAGACAATACCGAGCTATTTTGTAGTCTAAATGCGTTCCAGCTAATTGGCGAAGGATAAGGATTTCCTATCATATTCGTACCATCAGTTACCTTAGTGATTGTATAACCATCTGGAATAATGCCATTATTGAGCGGACCTCTTACATCTACTGTTATGTTTGCGTTAACTACACAAGCAAATCCTTTAAGTGGAGTAATAGGATCTAAAGTACCGGTTGCAGCAGTCCAACCATAATTTGGACTTGGGTTCAAGTCGGATTCGTTGTACTCCCAAACAGTGGCCAATTGGGTATAAACTTGTCCAGGAATAAAAACCTGTCCGTCTAAAGCGGAAATGATCGTAAAGTCATCTCTCCATCCGCTAACTGTATTGTTAACAAAGGCATTGGCCACAGGGGAAGACAGATAGTGATAACCTCCAACAGGTCCTATCTTGCGTTCAACAATTACGTTGCCTGTAACAGTACCTCCTACTGGATTCACTAGGGCAGTTCTGCCTGTTACAGATCGGAGTGTAAGATTGTCGTTTGTTACTAGGGTTCCTGTGGTTGTTCTAAGAATTCCGCTGATGCTAGTAGCGCCCGATAAGATGATATTACCTGTAGCATTGTTAGTAGTCATGTTATTGAAATTGGTTCTACCGGTAAGTGTTTGTGCACCTGCATTTCCATTGAATTCGACTGAACCAGCACTCAAGGTGGGGTCAACAATTGATACATTGGAGTTGACAGAAGGCGTTACCGACCAATTGCCCTTTACATTCAATTTAAATCCATTTGTATTAATGCCGTTTGAACCAAAAAATGGCGGTGCAGTTTGGAAGTTAATATTTCTACAGGTGGCGTCACAGCTCAAATTGATTTGTGCCGCTGTTGCGGGAATGGTAACATCGATAGAGCCGTTTGGAACTGTGTTGCAAGCCCAATTACTAGCTGTGCACCAATCGTTTGTTCCACCAACCCAATTTCCAAAGCCGGTGCCTGCTACATTAATGGTATACTCTTCAATTTCACCACTAACATAGGTAGTTGCATTGCAGGCGTTCGCACTTGGTGTGCCATTGGTTACCATTACTCTTAATCTTACGTTGCCATTGATACCTGTACAAGGAATGGAAATAATGTGATTTGTTGTTCCTGCTGTAGGGGCCTGCGGTGGTAATATATTTTCGGTTGTGTTATTAAAAACATTGTCGCCATTAATATCTAACCAGGCAATTCTTCCCAACAACTCTGTACCGAATGTTTTAATTTTTAGTTGATAAGAAACTCCTTTTTGTACAGTGGTACTAAGTGCCTGGAAGTTCTGATAATTATCGCCACTGGCATCGAAGGTAGAATTGTTATTTAGGGTATTAAACTCCACATTGGTGATGTAATGATTTGTAGCGGCAGGGCTATTGCTGATGGTTGAAGCGCATCTTGGAGTAATTGTTGCCGCAGTCCCAGTCTGTAATTGGCAGCCCGGACCATTTTGAACAATTGCTCTGGCGTAAATAGTTCCATTAACACGATTGATGAAATCTAAATCATTATTTCCGTCACTCGGTTCAGTGTTACTGATTGGGGAGAATGATGGATTTAATGAAAACTCCCAGTTAACAACATTACCGGTATTTCCTGATAAGGCAAGGGTATAGGTGTCATTCACGGTGCTCACCGTTGGGGAAGGACTAACCGTAATGGTTCCGGCTACTGTTGGGTTAAGGCATGGAAAGCACTCAAACTTTAATTGAAATATACCTGTAGCACCAGAAACACCGCCAACTAGAATATAATAATCAGTACCGCTAACCGACTGCCATGAAACTTGTGACTGCAAGCCACTTCCGCAACCCGAAAAGTCGTCATTGGAAGCAACACAAACAGGTGTAGTGCAGTTTCCGCTATAAACGGCAATTTTTGTATTAAATGTAGTTCCATTGCAGGTGCTTAGTCTGAAGAAGTCGCCTGTTCCGAATATCCTGTACCAAATACCATTCATGTTGGTTAAGCCCATCCCACCGCAAGATGCAGAGGGGTCACCAGTTGAGGTAGCGCCTACTGTATTTTGGCCGAATGCGATATTTCCGCAATTGAGTGGTATGGCATCGTCACATAAATCATTCACAGGAAATGGAGGAGGAATTACATTAACCACACAAATGGAGATATTGGAATTGGAAGGTGTTCCGGAAGCAAAATCGTAAATACGTATAAAATATGTTTGACCAATCGTTAATCCTGATAGCACTAGTGATTCTGTTTGCCCCGGGCCATTGGTATTGGTGCAGCTAAGAAATACCGGTGATACACATGTACCTCCATAACCTGCTATTGTCATATCGTAGGTTCCTTGCCCGGTGGCCTGCACAATTGCTGAGGTTTGGGCAGCAATGAATTTATACCAAACATCATCATTGGGTGTTCCTCCGCATGAAG
>JBILUU010000211.1:0-5252 GCA_044370815.1 Bacteroidia bacterium | reverse complement strand
TTTCGAAAAAGGTTATATTTTAAATTACAAATTTGAAGATAACAGCGTTCAAGGGAATATAAAAATCGCCTTGAAATATCACCCAACCAACAAACTTAATGCTATCAGATCTTTGGTACGCGTGAGCAAACCGGGTCTCAGAAAATATGCGGGCCATGCCAACTTACCAAAGGTAATGAACGGTTTAGGTATCGCTATTATCTCAACTTCTAAAGGTCTCATGACAGATAAAGAAGCGAGAAATTTAAATATTGGTGGTGAAGTTATTTGTTATATCTCTTAAATTATTTCAGTTATGTCTAGGATAGGAAAATTACCGATAGTAGTTCCCTCAGGAGTTGAGGTGAAAGTGTCGCCAACTAATTTGGTGACCGTAAAAGGAAAATTAGGTGAGTTAACACAACAACTTAAAGATGGCGTTTCAGTTGAAGTTGCCGATGGTAAAATAGAACTTAAGAGAGCAAGTGAGGAAAAATCTCACAAAGCACTTCACGGTCTTTACCGTTCACTAATAGCTAATATGGTTAAAGGTGTTTCAGAGGGTTACAAAATTGAACAGGAGCTTGTTGGTGTTGGTTACAGAGCAGCAAATACTGGTCAAATGTTGGATCTAACCTTAGGTTATTCACACAATATAAGCATAGAGTTACCGAAAGAAGTAAAAGTAGCCACGGCCACAGAAAGAGGTAAAAACCCAACCATCACCATGACAAGCCATGATAAACAATTGCTTGGACAGGTTGCTGCCAAAATCCGTTCGCTGCGTCCACCTGAGCCTTACAAAGGTAAAGGTATCAAGTTCGTAAATGAACAGTTACGTAGAAAAGCAGGAAAATCAGCAGGTAAATAATAGGTATAAAACAACACATTAAAAGAACATAAAATGGCTTTAACTAAAGAAGCAAGAAGGGAAAGAATCAAAAGGAGAATCCGTAAAGTTGTTACAGGAGACGCTCAAAACCCTCGTTTATCAGTTTTCAGAAGTAATAAACAAATCTATGCGCAATTGATTGATGATGTTACTGGTCGTACCATAGTGGCTGCATCATCAAAAGTGAAAGAGATAGCTGATCAAAAAGTGAATAAAATCGAGCAAGCTCGTCTGGTAGGTAAAGCTTTGGCCGATAAGGCGCAAGCAGCCGGTTTAAGCAGTGCAAGATTTGACAGAAATGGTTATTTGTACCATGGTAGAATTAAATCTTTGGCTGATGCAGCTAGAGAGGCAGGTTTAAATTTTTAATATTTACATTGTAACAAGCAAATAAATGTCAAACGCGCAAATTAAAAAAGTAAGATCAAGCGAGATTGAACTTAAAGATAAGTTAGTAAGTGTTCAACGTGTTACCAAGGTAACAAAAGGAGGACGTACATTCAGTTTTTCTGCTATCGTAGTGGTAGGTGATGAGCATGGTGTTGTTGGTTACGGTTTGGGTAAGGCAAAGGAAGTAACTGATGCAATCACCAAAGGTATTGAAGATGCTAAGAAGAATCTTATTAAAGTACCTATCATCAAAGGAACCGTGCCACATGAGCAAAACGGTAAGTATAGTGGTGCAAGAGTGTTTTTAAAGCCTGCTGCGCATGGAACAGGAGTAATTGCTGGGGGTGCGATGCGTGCAGTTTTAGAAAGTGTTGGGGTAACTGACGTATTAGCAAAATCAAAAGGTTCTTCTAATCCGCACAACGTGGTTAAAGCTACTATTGATGCGCTTGTTCAAATGAGAGATGCGATAACAGTTTCTCAGCAAAGAGGAATCAGTATGCAAAGAGTTTTTAACGGATAATAAATAAAGCTTCATTATGGCTAAGATCAAAATAACACAGGTAAAAAGCGGTATCGACCGTCCTGAGAATCAAAAAAGAACACTCAGGGCCTTAGGCTTCACCAAGATGCATCAAGTGCTTGAGAAAGACGACAATGCCAATATTCGCGGCATGATTAATAAGGTTAAACACTTGGTATCCATCATCGATTAATAACGTTTAGAGCAACGATATAAAATGAACTTAAGTAATTTAAAGCCTGCAGAAGGCTCAACAAAAAACAGAAAAAGAATAGGTAGAGGCCAAGGTTCCGGCAGAGGAGGTACTTCCACACGTGGACACAAAGGAGCTAAATCTCGTTCAGGATACAAGAGCAAGGTTGGTTTTGAAGGAGGTCAGATGCCTCTTCAAAGAAGGATTCCAAAAGTAGGTTTCAAAAACATCAACCGAGTTGAGTATAGAGGTATTAACCTTGATGCTTTGCAGATTTTGGCAGAAAAAACCAAAGCAGCTGATATTGATATGGCTGTATTGGCACAAAATGGACTTGCTTCTAAAAACGACTTAATTAAAATTTTAGGTCGTGGCGAATTAAAGGCCAAATTAAATGTAAAGGTACACGCTTATTCTGCAACTGCTAAAGCTGCAATTGAGAATGCTGGTGGCACTGCAGTAACACTTTAATGATACTATGAAAAGTTTTATCAACACATTAAAAAACATCTACAAGATTGATGAGTTAAGGACAAGAATCCTTAACACACTTGGTTTCTTGTTGATATACAGATTGGGTTCCTTCATTGTGCTTCCGGGTGTTGACTCAGAAGCTTTGCAGGCAGCTAATGGAGATCCTTCGGGACTTGCCGGATTAATCAACATCTTTGCTGGTGGTGCTTTCTCAAGGGCATCAATTTTTGCGTTGGGAATCATGCCATATATTTCTGCTTCTATTGTGATGCAGTTACTTGGTTTGGCTATTCCTCATTTCCAACGCTTGCAAAAAGAAGGTGAAAGCGGACGTAAGAAAATCAATCAGTATACGCGTTTTTTAACTGTATTGGTAACTGTCCTTCAGGCGCCAGGTTACATTGCATCGCAAATACCTGTAACTGCCAGATTGCATAACGATACATTGTTCTGGGCCTCTTCAATCATCATATTGTTGGCAGGAACAATCTTTATCATGTGGCTTGGAGAAAAAATAACTGATAAAGGAATCGGTAATGGTATTTCTCTCATTATCATGATTGGTATCATAGCTAATTTACCCGTAGCATTCATCCAAGAATTTGTATCGAGATTAGAGAATTCAGGAGGAGGTTTAGTAATTTTCCTTGTTGAGCTTGTAGTATTGTTCTTGATCATCGTGGTGTCAATATTATTGGTACAAGGTACGCGCAAAATTCCTGTACAGTTTGCCAAGAAAATTGTTGGTGCTAAACAATATGGCGGAGTGAGACAGTACATCCCACTAAAAGTTAATGCTGCTGGTGTAATGCCAATCATTTTTGCTCAGGCAATTATGTTTATTCCATTAACCATTGCAGGTTTTTCTGAGTCTTCTTCTGTAAATAGTTTTGTTACCGTTATATCTGATTACACTGGTTTTTGGCACAACTTGCTTTTTGCGGTGATGATTATTGCCTTTACTTATTTCTACACGGCTATTACTATTAATCCAAATCAAATGGCTGATGATATGAAAAGAAATGGTGGATTCATTCCGGGTGTTAAACCTGGTAAAGATACAGCTACATTCATTGATGCAGTTATGTCTAAAATAACATTTCCAGGTTCATTGTTTTTAGCATTCATTGCCATATTGCCTGCTTTTGCTACCAAAATGGGAATCAATGCACAATTTGCACATTTTTACGGAGGTACTTCACTACTGATTTTAGTTGGGGTAGTGCTCGATACCTTGCAGCAAATTGAGAGTCATTTACTTATGCGTCATTATGATGGCTTAATGAAGAATGGAAGAATAAGAGGAAGAAGCAATCCATCGGCAGTTCCGATGGTTACAAATTAAGATAGAAAAAGCTGAGAGATGCTTTATTATAAAACGAAAGAGGAGATAGAGTTAATAAGAGTTAGTTCTTTACTTGTTGGAAAAACCTTAGCCGAAGTTGCTAAGCATATCAAACCAGGTGTAAAAACCATAGCTTTGGATAAAATCGCTGATGAATTTATTCAAGATCATGGTGCAAAAGCTGCATTTAAAGGATACGATAGTTACCCTAATGCACTTTGTATTTCGGTAAATTCTGCTGTAGTGCACGGTTTACCTGGCAATTATGAGTTGAAAGAAGGTGATATCATTTCGGTAGATTGCGGGGTTGTTAAAGATGAATTCTATGGTGATTCGGCCTACACATTTGGTGTTGGTCAAATTAATCAACAGGTTCAGAAGTTGCTTAATATTACTAAAGAGAGTTTATATCGTGGTATCAGTCAAGCTGTTTCAGGAAGACGCATTGGAGATATAGGCGAGGCAGTTCAAACCTATGCTGAAAATGCTGGTTTTTCAGTGGTAAGAGAGCTTGTTGGACATGGTATCGGCAGAAATTTACACGAAGCACCTGAAGTACCAAACTACGGAAAAAGAGGAAAGGGAACATTGATGCAAAGTGGTTTAGTGATAGCAATCGAACCTATGATAAACATGGGTAGGAAAGAGGTGGTGAAAGATAAAGATGGGTGGACAATCAAAACAGCTGATAACAAATTTTCAGCGCATTTTGAACACACAGTTGCAGTGCAAAAAGAGAAAGCTGATATTTTATCAACTTTCGAATACATAGAAGAGGTTTTAAAAAATAATAAATAAAGATAATAAAAAATAGATGCCTAAACAGTCATCAATAGAACAAGATGGAACAATAATAGAAGCGTTGAGCAATGCTATGTTTCGTGTGGAATTGGAAAACGGACATATCATTACCGCGCACATCTCAGGCAAAATGAGGATGCATTATATCCGAATTTTACCGGGCGACAAAGTAAAGGTTGAAATGAGTCCCTATGATTTAACAAAAGGACGAATTTCTTTTAGATATAAATAATTTTACCGATTGAGATATTGGTAGTGTGCTATAAAAACAAAAAAAATGAAAGTAAGAGCATCAATTAAAAAGAGAAGTGCCGAATGCAAAATCGTTCGCAGAAAAGGGCGCTTGTATGTTATTAACAAAAAGAATCCTAAGTTCAAACAAAGACAGGGATAAAAGTATTATTAAATAGATATCACTTACAGCAATGGCAAGAATTTCAGGTATTGATTTACCAAAAAACAAAAGAGGTGAAATAGGTTTAACCTATATTTTCGGAATTGGCAGAAGAACTGCACAATCCATTTTATCTGAAGCAGGTGTTGATTTCAACACCAAAGTTCAGGATTGGAATGATGATCAGCTCACAAAAATCCGTAACATCATTAACGACAACTACAAAGTTGAAGGAGCTCTAAGATCAGAGGTGCAGTTAAG
>JBILUU010000105.1:0-8424 GCA_044370815.1 Bacteroidia bacterium | reverse complement strand
CTACAGAGGTGTACGTCACCGTGTTGGTTTACCTGTTAGAGGTCAAACAACAAAGAACAATGCTCGCACACGCAAAGGCAAGAAGAAGACAGTTGCTAACAAAAAGAAAGTAACTAAATAATAACAGCAATTAAACGATTAATATAAAATGGCAAAAACAGTAAAAACAGCCAAGAAACGTGTTGTTCATGTTGACCCTAGCGGTGAAGCTCATATCAACGCTACATTCAACAACATCATCATTTCACTTACTAACCACAAAGGCGAGGTGATTGCTTGGTCATCAGCAGGTAAAATGGGTTTCAAGGGCTCAAAGAAAAATACTCCTTACGCGGCTCAAATGGCTGGTGAAGATTGTTCTAAAGTGGCTCATGAAGCAGGCCTTAGAAAAGTTAAGGTATTTGTGAAAGGTCCAGGTGCAGGAAGAGAGTCGGCCATCAGAAGTATTGCCAACTCAGGTATTGAAGTAACCGAAATTATGGATATTACACCAATTCCGCACAACGGCTGCCGTCCTGCAAAAAGAAGAAGAGTATAATCTTGAGTAAAATAATTAAATTAGTATCTCATTAAATCAAAATAAGAAATGGCAAGGTATAGAGGCCCTCAGTCAAAAATAGCAAGAAAGTTCAGAGAACCAATTTTTGGTCCTGACAAAGCATTGGAAAAAAAGAATTATCCTCCGGGAATGCATGGCTTAGCAAAGAAACGTGCCAAGCAATCTGAATACGCAGTTCAGTTGCAAGAAAAGCAAAAAGCAAAGTATACCTATGGTATTCTTGAAAAACAATTCGCTAACATTTTCGACCGCGCTTCAAGAGCTCACGGTGTTACTGGTGAGGTATTAATTCAATTGATTGAATTACGACTCGATAACACAGTATATCGTTTAGGTATTGCTCCAACGCGCATGGCTGCCCGTCAAATCGTTTCTCACCGTCATATAACCGTTAACGGTAAAGTGGTGAACGTGCCTTCATATACACTAAAAGTTGGTGATGTAGTGGCCGTTCGTGAGAAATCGAAGAGCCTTGAAGTAATTAACAATTCTATTGCTGCCTCTGGTCGTTCATTTCCATGGTTAGATTGGAATTCAGATAAAAACGAAGGTAAGTTGATTGCAGTACCAGCACGTTCAGAGGTTCCTGAAAATATTAAAGAACAATTAATAGTGGAATTATATTCACGTTAATATTGAAAATAAATTATAATTAAACACAATACACAGCAATGGCAATATTAGCATTTCAAAGACCTGATAAGGTAATCATGCTTAACTCATCCGATCACGAAGGTCAGTTCGAGTTTCGTCCGTTAGAGCCCGGATATGGTATCACTGTGGGAAATGCCCTCAGAAGAATATTACTTTCATCACTAGAAGGCTTTGCAATCACATACATCAAAATTGAAGGTGTTGATCACGAATTCTCTACTATAAAAGGTGTTGTAGAGGATGTTACAGAAATCATTTTAAACCTCAAACAAGTTCGTTTCAAGAAGCAAATTGAAGGCACAGAAAATGAGCGTCTCGTTGTAAGTGTTAGTGGAAAGAACTCATTTACTGCAGGTGATATTGGTAAGTTTACCAACGGTTTCCAAGTGTTAAATCCTGATTTAGTGATTTGCAACATGGAAAACAGTGTGAAATTGAAGATTGAAATGATGATTGAAAAGGGCAGAGGATATGTGCCAGCTGAAGATAATAAACCTAACAACGCTGTTGCCGGGGTTATTCCAATTGATGCAATTTACACGCCAATTAAAAATGTGAAGTATAGCGTTGAAAATTTTCGTGTAGAGCAAAAAACCGATTACGAAAAATTAATCATCGATATCACAACTGATGGTTCTATTCACCCAAAAGAGGCATTGAAAGAGGCAGCTAAGATTCTAATTCATCACTTTATGCTTTTCTCTGATGAGCGTATTACACTCGATGTGGAAGAGAAAAAAGAAACTGAAGAGTTTGATGAGCATTCTTTACATATGCGTCAATTACTTAAGACCAAATTATATGATATGGATCTTTCGGTTCGTGCGCTCAATTGCTTGAAAGCAGCTGACGTTGAAACCTTGGGTGAACTTGTTGCATTCAATAAAAACGATCTGTTAAAGTTCAGAAACTTCGGTAAAAAATCATTAACCGAGTTAGAAGAACTGGTGGCATCAAAGAACCTGCAATTTGGTATGAACGTAGCAAAATATAAATTAGATAAAGACTAAATCTATTTGAAAGAAATACAATCGTTCATCAATTGAATATTGAAACTTCTTCAGATTTTTAAATTATAACAATGAGACACGGAAAAAAATTAAATCACTTAGGCAGAACTAATTCTCATCGCAAGGCGCTTATGGCGAACATGGCTTGTTCACTCATTTTGCACAAAAGAATTAACACAACTGTAGCAAAGGCAAAAGCACTTCGCACATACGTAGAACCACTGATTACAAAATCTAAGAACGATACAACCCATAGCCGCAGAACTGTATTTGCTTATTTAAAGCAAAAAGAAGCTGTTGCGGCTTTGTTTCGCGAGGTTGGTGTTAAAGTTGCCACCCGTCCGGGCGGTTACACAAGAATATTAAAAACAGGAACCCGTTTGGGTGATAATGCTGAAATGTGTATGATTGAATTGGTTGATTTCAACGAATTCATACAAGATACACCAAAGGCAGCTCCTGCTAAAAAGGCTACTCGTAGAAGTCGTGGAAGCAAAAAAGCAGAAACTGCCGATACTACAGGTGCTGCTGCTGAGGAAACTCCTGTTGTTGAAAAGCCAAAAAGAGCTCCAAGAGCTAAAAAGAAAGACGATACTCAAGAATAAGTTTAGGTTAAATTGGTTAATGAGAAAAGGCTGTTCGAATTATTCGAGCAGCTTTTTTTTATGCTGTTTTTTTAAACGAAAGAGTTATTTTCTCTCGTGTAGTTGTACAATTTGTGTTTTTTAACCAGAATTAATCAGTAGAAGTTACGCATGTAACGCACTAGTGATTTTATGAGGGTAATCCCGCTTAGCAGGTGTTTTCAATCCATTGAACCAATGGATTGAATTACAGCTGTTTTAGCGATTCCGCATTTTCTAATGCGGAATTTGGGTTAAATTTGCAAAGGCCAATACGGAAATAACAAAATAGAATTCAATAAAATTGGAATATTTATTTTGTATCATCAGTATGATACAATTGATTGAATTACAATTGATTTTAAAGCGGTAAAAAATTAGTGTTGTAACACCTGTAAATTTGTTAATCATTTTGTATGCAGAATTAATGAAAAACTTATTACTTTCGCCCTGTTGATTACAACCTTTCTGCTTTGGATTTGTTCCATAATGGTTTGGTGAATTTAAAATCTTGTGCATATGCCAAAAGTTACCATAGATAATCATGAAATAGAGGTGCCAGAAGGTACAACTATTTTACAAGCTGCACGCATGATTGGTGGCGATATTGTGCCGCCTGCCATGTGTTATTATTCTAAACTTAAAACAAGCGGTGGCTATTGTCGTACCTGCATTGTAAAAGTTACACAGGGAAGTGCCAAAGACCCGCGTCCTATGCCCAAACCGGTTGCGAGTTGTCGCACCTTTGTGATGGATGGCATGGTGGTGCAAAATACCACATCTCCTGAATTGCTTGAAGCAAGAAAAGGGGTGGTGGAATTCCTACTGCTTAATCATCCGCTCGATTGCCCAATATGCGACCAAGCAGGTGAATGCGATTTGCAGAACTTGTCATACAACCACGGTGCCTCCGGAACGCGCTACGAGTTTGAAAGAAGAACATTCGAGAAAATTGATATTGGTACCAAAATTAAACTACACATGACACGCTGTATTTTATGCTATCGCTGCGTAAAAGTTGCCGATCAGCTTACCGATCACCGTGTGCATGGTGTGATGAATAGAGGGGATGTTGCCGAGATTAGCACCTACATTAGCAATGCCATTGAGAATGATTTCTCGGGTAACATGATTGATGTATGCCCTGTTGGAGCGCTCACAGATAACACCTTCCGTTTCAAAAGTCGCGTATGGTTCAGTAAACCCTTGGATGCACACCGTAACTGCAACAAGTGCAGTGGTAAAGTGGTGTTGTGGATGAAAGGCGAAGAAGTACTCAGAGTGAGTGCCCGCAAAGACAAGTACAACGAAGTAGAAGAGTGGATATGTAACGACTGTCGTTTCGAAAATAAAGATAGCAAGCGTTGGACAATTGAAGGCCCACGACACATATCAAAAGACTCTGTGATCTCTCAAAATCATTATGAGCACATTGACATGCAAAAATTGAAGCTCGATATTAATAGACAAATCAAGTTTCAAGGTGGTAAACAAATTGAAGAACATTATTCACGCACTCAATTTGATGAATCGAGTAAAAAAGCTTTAGACGCAGCTAAAAAATAAAATTATGGTAAGCGGTTATATCATTTATAAAAGTATTATGGTTGTTGTTGTTTTCCTCATTGGATTGGGGATTGCAGCATATAGCACCTATGCCGAGCGCAAGGTAGCTGCCTTTTTGCAAGACAGACTTGGACCCAATAAAGCAGGACCTTATGGGCTTTTGCAACCTATTGCCGATGGTGTAAAGATGTTTATGAAGGAAGAAATTATTCCTGATGTGAGTAATAAATTCCTATTCATCTTAGGTCCTTGTATTGCTATGCTCACCGCTTGTATGACAGGTGTAGTTATTCCGTGGAGTACCCCAATTACAATTAATGGAGTTAGTTATCCGCTTCAAATAACTGATATCAATATTGGTATATTATATGTGTTTGGAGTAGTTTCAATTGGTGTTTACGGCATCATGATTGGGGGTTGGGCAAGTAACAATAAGTTTTCATTGTTGGGTGCTTTGCGTGCTTCTGCGCAAATGATCAGTTACGAAATAGCTATGGGCCTTTCCATCATTGCATTGGTGATGATGACAGGAACCATCAGCTTGCAGGAAATTGCCGCACAGCAATCTGGCTGGCATTGGAACATCATCTATCAGCCATTAGGTTTTTTAATTTTTATCACCTGCGCATTTGCCGAGTGCAACCGCACTCCATTTGACTTGCCCGAATGCGAAACCGAATTAGTTGGTGGATATCACACCGAATACAGTTCCATGAAATTAGGCTTTTATTTATTTGCTGAGTATGTAAACATGTTTATTTCATCAGCTATTATTTCTACCCTGTATTTTGGTGGATATAACATGCCATTGATCGGACGCTTTGTTACGGATCCCAATATGCTCAGTATTCTTGGTGTAGTATTTCTTTTCGCTAAAATATTTTTCTTCATCTTTTTCTTCATGTGGATTAGGTGGACTATTCCGCGATTTAGATACGACCAATTGATGCATTTAGGTTGGAGAATTTTTATTCCTTTGTCGATATTGAATATTTTGTTGACAGGAGTTGGAATTTTATTTTTCAACAGATAATTAAACAACTAAAATCTTAAACCGGTAAAATTTTTAAAGATGCTTACAAATCGTTCGAAAGTTGTAGTGAACAAGCAGATGAGTTTTATGGAGAGGATTTATCTGCCTGCAGTAGTAGGTGGTTTAATGACAACCATCAAACACCTTTTCAGAAAAAAAACTACCATTGATTATCCAAAAGAAAAACGTGAGATTAGTGAAAACTATCGCGGACAACATATTTTAAAGGTGGATGAGAATGGAGCTGAACGCTGCACTGCCTGTGGTTTATGTGCTGTGTCATGCCCTGCAGAGGCTATTAGTATGACAGCAGCCGAACGAAAGAAAGGAGAGGAGCTCAAGTATCGTGAAGAAAAATATGCCGCAGTATATGAGATCAACATGTTGCGTTGCATTTTTTGCGGGCTCTGTGAGGAAGCTTGCCCTAAAGAGGCCATCTTTTTAACCGATCGATTGGTTCCCGTTTCAGGTGAGCGTGATGCCATGATATATGGAAAAGATAAACTAACAGAAAAACATTATAATGAAGTGGATATCAGCAAGCGTCAAACCCCTGCTGTGTTGGCTTTTAAACAAAATAAACAATATCAGCATAATCAACTGAAACAAACACGATAATAAATTTTATGCCCGCGGTGTGGAATTATTCATAATTTCGGGCGCAAATTCAGAAGCAAAAGATGACCTTATATATATTTTATTTCCTTTCATTTTTAGCGGTGCTAAGCGCGTTTATGGTGGTGTATTCCAAAAACCCTGTGCACAGTGTACTGTACCTTATCATCACCTTTTTCTCTATTGCAGGTCACTACATCTTGCTCAATGCTCAGTTCCTAGCTGCCGTGCATGTAATTGTTTATGCTGGTGCTATCATGGTGTTGTTTCTGTATGTAATTATGATGCTCAATTTGAATAAAGATACAGAAGCCCAAAAAAGTAATTATCTCAAATTAGCGGCAACGGTGGCCGGAGGAATCTTTATGATTGTTTTTATTGGTAGTCTTAAAGGTGTTGAAAAAATAGAAAACTTGAGTGCTGCCAACCAAAGTGCCGGACTCATTAAAAATTTAGGACAAGTTTTGTACAAAGATTATATGCTGCCTTTTGAAATGGCCTCCATCCTTTTTCTTTCGGCAATGGTTGGTGCAGTAATGTTAGGTAAAAACGAATTAAAGTAAAGATATGGTTCAAGAAACAATGGCAAACAGCTTACATGGTGTACCCATCAATGCCTACCTCACGCTTAGTGCTGTGTTGTTTAGTATAGGTGTTTTAGGGGTACTTTATCGCAGAAACATCATCGTTATTTTTATGTGTATCGAGTTGATGCTTAATGCGGTTAACCTTTTGCTTGCCGCATTTGGTGCTTTTCGTGGCGATAGTAACGGACAAGTATTTGTGTTTTTTATTATGGCAGTTGCAGCAGCTGAGGTTGCTGTAGGATTGGCCATATTGGTGATGATATATCGAAACACAAGAAGTACCGATATTGACAGTTTAGGTAAGTTAAAGTGGTAGCAATTTATTGAAAGATAAGGTAAAGGTTTTCAAATATGATTAAATCAGTAGCATTAGTTCCATTGTTTCCCTTGCTGGGATTCATTATAACGGGCCTCTTTGGTAAGAGTTTAAGTAAATCTGCAGCCGGCATCATTGCCAGTGGTGCCATTCTACTTTCGTTTGTTGTATCGCTGCTTCTATTCTTTCATCTCAATAATGCCGGGCATGATGTATCACATTCAGTAAAGCTCTTTGATTGGATTAGCGCTGGAAAATTTAATGCTGATTTAGCTCTTTTGATCGATCCACTTTCTTCCGTTTTCTTGCTGATCATAACCGGAGTAGGGTTTCTGATTCATGTATATTCAACCGGTTATATGCACGATGATGATGGGCATAACAAGTTTTTTTCATATCTGAATTTATTCGTATTCTTCATGTTGTTGCTTGTACTTGGAAGCAATTACTTAGTAATGTTTGTTGGTTGGGAAGGCGTTGGGCTTTGCTCATATTTACTCATTGGTTTTTGGTTCAAAAATACTTCCTACAACAATGCGGCCAAAAAAGCATTCATCATGAATCGTATTGGCGATTTGGGTTTTTTACTCGGCATTTTCTTGATATACGTTACGTTTGGTTCTGTGAGCTACAGCGAAGTATTTGAACAGGCCAAATATTACACCTCAGATGAGCCCGTTCTTGTGGCAATTACTTTGTTGTTATTTGTTGGTGCCATGGGTAAAAGTGCGCAATTGCCCCTCTACACTTGGTTGCCTGATGCTATGGCGGGCCCAACCCCCGTATCGGCACTTATACATGCTGCAACCATGGTAACTGCCGGTATATATATGATCGCAAGGTCGAACATCCTCTACACGCTTGCTCCGGCAAGTTTGCATGTGGTGGCCCTAATTGGTGTTATCACCGCTGTATTTGCAGCAACAATTGGGTTGCTACAAAATGATATCAAGAAGGTTTTGGCCTACTCAACTGTATCTCAATTAGGATACATGTTTCTTGCCCTTGGAATTGGTGCCTATACAAGCGCTGTGTTTCATGTAATTACTCACGCATTTTTTAAGGCATTATTATTCCTAGGTGCAGGCAGTGTTATACACGCTATGGGAGGTGAGCAAGATATCCGCAAAATGGGTGGACTTAAATCACATCTTCCAGTCACGTTTGCCACCTTCTTGATAGGTACCATTGCTATTTCGGGTATTCCGCCATTTGCTGGATTCTTTTCTAAGGATGAAATTTTAGCACATGCATTTGCGCACAATAAAATATTTTGGTTATTGGGTGTAGGTGGTTCAGTACTAACTGCATTTTACATGTTTCGTTTATTGTTTCTTACTTTCTACGGAAAATTCAGAGGTACGCATCATCAAGAGGAGCATCTGCATGAGTCACCAAAGTCAATCACAATACCGTTGATGATATTGGCAGCGCTATCTGTCATTGGCGGTTTCATTGGGT
>JBILUU010000314.1:0-3849 GCA_044370815.1 Bacteroidia bacterium | reverse complement strand
TTTATGAGGGCAATCCCGCTTAGCAGGTGTTTTCAATCCATTGAACCAATGGATTGAATTACAGCTGTTTTAGCGATTCCGCATTTTCTAATGCGGAATTTGGGTTAAAAAATAAATAGGCAATGCTTAATTCCGATACTACTTGAAAATAGTACAATGAGGCAATGCCGAAATTGGACTATATTGAAAGTGTAATCGGTATTATTTGCTTCCGGTATAATAGGTGTTTTTAATTCTTTGAATCAATGGATTGAATTACAGCTGTTCTAACCTTTTCGCATTTTCTAATACGGTATTTATGTTAAATCATTGTTTTTCAATGTTATAAATCAATTTACAAATCTAATATTCACCAATATGCCTAACTTTTGGTGATTACATTCACTAAATAACATTACTTTTGGTGATTGTATTCACTAAAAAACATTACTTTTGGTGAATTAAAAATTTGATTATGATAGCAAGAATCATTAAAAAGAAACTATTAAGCAATTTGTTCAAAGGAAAAACATTTGTAATTATTGGTGCGCGGCAAGTGGGGAAAACAACGTTAATCCGAGATTTTTTAAAGGGCAAAGAGTTCTTATTTTTAGATGGTGATGATCCTTTGGTTAAAGAAAAATTATCTCATCCCAATACCCAAGAAATTGCCTCTATCATTGGAAATGCGGCTATCGTATTTATCGATGAAGCACAGCGCATTGATCAGATAGGTATTACCGCTAAAATAATTCACGATCAGTTCAAAAAGGTGCAATTAATTCTGAGTGGTTCATCGGCTTTTGAATTGCGCAATAAAACAAGTGAGTCGCTTACCGGTCGTAAAATTGAATACTTTCTTTATCCTATTTCTTACGAAGAGTATGAAAAATCAGTAGGCTATTTAAATGCCGAAAAAGATCTTGAGCACCGACTCATTTATGGATTTTATCCTGAGGTTATCAATCAACGGGGCAATGAGCGCGATGTACTCAACAAGCTCACACAAAGTTATTTATACAAAGATATTTTATCTTTTGGAGGAATAAAGAAACCAGAAATACTTGAAAAAATTTTGCAAGCATTGGCATTTCAGGTGGGAAGCGAAGTTAGCTACAACGAAATTGCACAACTAACAGGCGTTGATAAAAATACGGTATCGAACTATATTCAATTGCTTGAATATGCACAGGTTATTTTTCACCTCACCTCCTTCAGCAGGAATTTGCGCAACGAAATAAAAACAAACAGAAAAATTTATTTCAACGATAACGGAATTCGTAATGCCTTGATTCAAAATTTCAATCCGGTTTCCTTAAGAAACGATGTGGGTTCCTTGTGGGAAAACTTCCTAATTGCAGAAAGATATAAAAGGAATCACTACCATCAACAGTATTGTAATTCCTACTTTTGGCGCACCAAACAACAACAAGAAATCGATTATGTAGAGGAAGCAAACGGGAACATTAATGGATTTGAATTCAAATGGAATCCTAAAGCTAAATCAAAAATTCCGGCATCATTTGTAAACGCCTATAATGCCAAGGTAACAGTTATTGACAGCGTTAATTTTAGAGATTTTATTGGTTTATAAAAAAGACTGTTTACAAAGCATGATCACATTACCGCTGTATGATTCAAACAGTATCGATTAAACAGCCCCAAACTATCTCATCAATTTGCAATGTCCAATGTCAATTTGAGAAACATAGTTCAATAAAACTACAATACTCATATGATATATCGGCATCAGAAGTATGTCACACAATTTAATTTTTAACGCATAGTATAGACCAAACTAAATTATTATTGTAAATTTACCTTGAAATTACGGTTTAAAGATTGAGGTTTTTTAGCCAAATTGAATGAAGAACTTTATATATATATTCCTTATTTTGTTAAAGCTCTGTGGCGCTATTCCCGTATATGCTTTTCATCAAGGTAATGGTGTTCCAAATGTGACTCAATCGTTAATTGAAAAACGAACCATTCAGTTTGAAGAAAATAAAAAACAGTTGCCTGCCCAGGTTAAATTTAGTGCTCCACTGTTTAGAGGGGGAAAAGTTTATTTTGAAGATAACGCCTTTACGTATCAGTTTTGGGATGCCAAAGCCATTGCCGAACTGCATCATCCCGATCACGATCATCCTCATGTAAATGCCAATCACATGCAGGAGCAGCACATACGATTTTTTGCATACAAAGCTGAATTTATTGGAGCCCAACCTCATCCATTGATCACGAGCAGTCAAAAAGAAAATTTTTACAGAAATTATTTTTTAGGGAATGATAGTAGTAATTGGTCTGCTAAGGTTGCGGTGTTCAATCGCATTCGCTATCAATCCTTGTATCAGGGCATAGATGTTGAAGTGTATAATACCGGCAACAACATGGAGTATGATTATATTCTTGCTCCCGGTGCCGATGCCAGTCAAATTCAGGTACGTTATCATGGTGTGCCCTCTGTTTCGCTGATTGAAGGCAATGTTGTTATTTCAACCGGATTAGGCACCAATACAGAAACAAAGCCAGTTGCTTATCAAATCATCAACGGTATCAAAAAAAATATAACATGTACTTATCGATTAATTGACCAGCAAACGGTTACATTTAACTTCCCCGATGGATACGACCAATCACAGCAATTGATCATCGACCCAGTTTTAATTTGCTCGGGTTATTCGGGCTCAACTGCCGATAATTGGGCCTACACAGCCACGTATGATGCAGGTGGTAATATTTTCTCGGGAGGTATTGTAACGGCAATTGGGTATCCAACTACTGCGGGTGCCTACCAAACAACCTTTGCAGGAGGTGGCACCGGTGGCTACAACTATCCCTTCGACATCTGTATTACCAAATATAATCCCACCGGAAGCAACATGATTTATTCTACCTACTTAGGCGGAAATAACAATGAGCTACCCAGCAGTATTTATGCTGATGCTAACGATAATTTATTTGTGTTGGGCAAAACCTACTCATTGAATTTTCCTGTTACTGCAAATGCTTACGACAACAGTATCAACGGAGGCAGCGATCTAGTGGTTTGTAAATTTAATGCTACAGGAACTGCTTTATTGGCCTCAACTTTTATGGGTGGCAGTGGCGATGATGGGGTAAATATTACAGCCGATGTGGTATCGGTAGGTTCTCTTAAATATAATTATGCCGATGATAGCCGTGGAGCAATTTTCATTGACAATGCAGGAGATTGTTATGTATCATCTTGTACCAAATCAATAAATTTCCCTGTTACCGCTGGCGCTTTTCAAACAGGATTTCAAGGTGGCGCGCAAGATGGCTGTGTGTTTAAACTCAATAATAATCTCAACACGCTGCTATGGTCAACTTATCTTGGCGGTGCGCAAGACGATGCTGCCTATTATTTAGATGTGAATAGCAATCAACAGGTGTACGTTACAGGCGGTACTTCGAGCAGTAATTTCCCAATTACTCCAAATGCCTATCATACCAACTATGGTGGTCAAATAGATGGGTTCTTGTGTCGCTTGTCAGCAGATGGCACCTCCTTGTTGCAATCTACTTACATTGGCACAAATCAATACGATCAAAGTTACTTTGTGCAACTGGATGCAGATGGTGATGTATACATATGCGGTCAAACAAGAGGTGCTTATGGTGCTTCTTCGGGAGTTTACAATAACCCCAACAGTGGACAATTCATACACAAGTTTTCTCCCGATTTGTCAACCACTATTTACCAAACTGTTTTTGGTTCGGGAACGCCATTACCTAACATCTCTCCTACTGCTTTCTTGGTTGATGAATGTGAAAACATTTATGTTTCCGGTTGGGGCGGACAATGTATTCCCTATGGCAATACAGGCACTACCAGTGGACTACCGG
>JBILUU010000313.1:0-3855 GCA_044370815.1 Bacteroidia bacterium | reverse complement strand
TCTATAAAAATGCGATTTGCTAAACCTGCGCCATTTGATACTCCTAGAACTCTAATTTTATTAGGATTTACATTGGTATAGCCTTGTAGGTTGTTTACCAGATCATGTATCATTTCAACATCAGGGGCATCGCTATTTTCGGAGCAAATATTCCAACTATTTTCAAATCCTGTTGGAGCAACAAGAATATGGCATGGGAGCACAGCACCAAATTGTAGTGGACCAATCATTGGAGGTCCTGCCAATTGCCCTAGGTTCTGAGAACCATTACCGTGAAGTAAAATGCAAACAGGAAATCCGCCTTGAGGAACAGCACCTTGCGGCACCAAAATATTTATTGGGTAGGTATAACCGCTCGGCTGTGCAGCCCAAGTTTTTGTAATACTAATATTGGTGAAGTTAGTTAAAACCTGAGAAAACCCAATTATAGGTATGAAAATTACCACAATGAGAAGAATATTTTTATTCATGATAAAGCAGTATTATTTAATATGATTTAGTTTTAACTTTCATTGTTGACTAACTTTCAAAACTCTAATAAATATCCGTCTCACTAATCAAATCCTTTACATCATTAAACTGCAAATTCTTTACTTGCATGGCCTTATTCTGTGCTGGTATTTGCGTGTTTCCTAGGTTGATATTATTGTCATCATTACCATAGGTACCATTCAAATCAAGCACATCATACATGGTATAATTTCCGTTGATTTGTTTGCTTCTTCCGAAATAGAAATTGAGTCCAATATTAATGAAGCCCCCCCTACGCATATCATACTGTTGGTAGCTGTCTCTTTTCAAAATGATTCGGTTTGTATTTTCTGCGAATGCAATGGCTCCCCTACTTGTACCCGCGGAAACAAACATGCTAAAACGGCTACTTGCCTTATAACTTAATGTCATACCTGTTAATAGCTCCCATCTTCTTAACTCCAGGGTACTTCCAAAATTTGGGATACTTGCATTCAAATCATTTTTAAAACTATAGGCGCTTCCCATTGGCCTTGTAAACAAACTGTAATTAAAGCGCTTGCCTAAGGGCACATTTAATGACATATTCCTTAGCAGCTGTATGCTGAAGTTTACACCATCTAATCTACCAAATCTAAAACCAATGATTGGAAGAGGTAATCTTTTTCCGAAAACGAATGTTCGCATAAAACCTAAGCGATAACTGAACTTTTCACTTACCGTACGATTGTATATGAACACCATCGCCAATCGACCAGCTTTGCTTGCATTGGTATATTGGTCATAGGAAGAGAAAGGGGCCACGGCTAAAAAAAATGAATTCTTTTTTCCATCACTGTAAATTCCTTTAAATGCTATTGATGTTCTTCTAAAGATGCGTGCTTCGTTGAGTATGGAAGATTCTATTTTTTCTCTGGTTGAGTTAACAGTTGTAATGAGCTGAAAACTTTTAATTGCGGAACTGTCGTTGTCTGTCCATGTTTTGGTATAGAGCGGTGCATTCAATCCAAAATTTCGCTGAGCAAATTCGAAGTATCTGCCGGCTATTGATAAGGTATCTTTTCGTGGCGTAATTTCGCGTTGATTGATACCATACCCCGAAAAATAAATACTTGGCCTGATATAGTGCCGCGGTACCTTCACTTGTTTTTTTGCAATGCTGTCGGTAAGAGCCCAAGATGGGCTTGAAAGTGACAGCAGCAGTAAGCACGTCATTATAAGCGGATGTTTTGCAACAAAATTTTTATTGTGACTACTAAACATAAATGCTAACTAATTTTTATCTTTTAATTGCTTCAATAGCTCACGTTTAAAGTCCTCTTCTGCCTTGATGAGCAATGCTAGTTTTTTAATGGGCAAACATTGTTTAAATCGGTTGTAATATTGTTTATAGAGGTTGGCTTCATTCACTCTAAAATCGGTTTCGTTGTCCACAAATTTCTCTGCTTCCAGATCGGTCAAAGTTTCTGCAAGCAACTTTTTGTTTTCCTTTCTTCTTGTTGTTCTTAGTGCTTCAAGTTTATCTTGATACTCGTTATAAACAGGCCAAAAGTTTTGTGCTTCTTTACTTGTAAGACTCAATTCCTTGGTAATAAAGGCAACTCGCAAGGAAGCAATTTGTTCCTTTTTATCGGCTCCCGGCTGTGCTTTTGCTGCAAACGAAAGTAAGACACAGCAAATTATTAATATATATTTAGATAGGTACTTCATGTTAGTATTTTAAATTTCTGATGCTATATCATCTGTGTTGATTTGGTTATCGATTAAGAACTCTGTGATGTTTTCATTCAATAGTTGTTGCTCTGATTGACTAGCAATATCAATTTGCACAGGCTGGTCAATGGCCTCAATGAGTATGTTTTCGTCATATTCATTTATGTGTTCGTTGAGTATTACCATATGGTTTACAGCATGCTTATTTGCTGCTAACTGGTCAGTGCCATGTTTAGTATTGTCAAATATTTTAAGGTAAAATAGCATGGCAATCAATAAAACAATGGTAGCTGCCGCTAGCACTGGTCGTAATTGACCAAATTGAGGCATTCGATACACAGCTGCTTGCTTCTTCTGTTGGTATAGGCGGTCTTGAATTTTTACAGGCAATTGCTCAAAATATCCCTCAGGAATCTCCTGATTAATTGAAGACATGCGAATTCCAACCTTTTGTTCTAAGGCAGAGGGAAGCTGTTCAAAATAATTTTCAGGGATAGGAAATGTGCTATTATTATTTACGAAGGCATGGTTACAAACCTTTTCAGAAAGCGTATCAAAATAATGCGGAGGAACTACAAAATTGCTGGAAGATTTCACAAATGCATGATTGATTACCTTCTGCTGCATGCGGTCGAAGTAAGCATGCGGTATTACAAAACAATCTTCAACGCCTAACTTAGGTATAGCGCTGAGCACACGAGTACTATCACCTGAGTGTTTTGTGTTGCTGCTATGCTTTTGATTGCTCATTGTACAGAATTGTTGTAGTTGAGATATCTATTATTACAAAAGGTTTAATAGGCCAATATATATTCTTCAATTTTTTTTACTGCATGATGATAAGAGGCCTTGAGCGCACCCACCGAGGTGCCAAGTATTTCACTCATATCTTCATATTTCATTTCTTCAAAATACTTCATATTAAATACTAAGCGTTGCTTTTCAGGTAATTTAAGTATTGCTTTTTGCAAACGCATTTGTATTTCATCACCTTTAAATTGACTATCGGCCTCCAAATTTTGTGTGAGCTTATACTCTACATCCACCATTGGAACAAAAAAACGTGTTCTTTTTTTCTTTAAAAAGGTTAGCGATTCATTGGTAGCAATTCGGTAGAGCCAGGTATAAAGTTGAGCATCTTCCTTAAAACCGTCAAGGTGATGCCACATTTTTATGAAGGTATTTTGCAGCACATCGTCAGTATCATCGTGATTGATGAGCATGCGCCTGATAATGCTGTAAAGTTTTTTTTGATATTTCTTAATAATCAGATTGAAAGCGAAGTTCTTGGAACTTTCTTCTCTAAACATGACTAGTAACTCTTTATCACTGTATTCTTGCATCATTAAATTTTATGTGGCAAAAAGTTGAGCAATAAAGATAGCGTTGTACCCCTTATGCTTTTCTTCTTGCAATTACTTTCAGCGCGGCTTCAACTATATTGTTACTGCTGAGTCCGTATTTTACCATTAATTGCTCAGGGGTGCCGCTTTCGCCAAACGAGTCGTTTACACCAACATATTCAACCGGAGCGGGGAAAAATCGCGTTAATGCTTGCGACACACTGTCTCCCAACCCTCCATTAAACTGATGTTCTTCGGCTGTTACGGCACATCCTGTTTTCTTAACAGAAGCTATGACTGCATTCACATCAAAAGGTTTAATGGTATG
>JBILUU010000312.1:0-3869 GCA_044370815.1 Bacteroidia bacterium | reverse complement strand
TGTTCCAACTATTGGGTTAAGTCTTTCTTACATGAATAAAAAAGAAGATTTTTTTATTCAGATGTACCCAACCATTGGTTACTTAGAAAGACAGTTTGCACCAAGTGTTTTGGGACTCATTGGATACACACCAAAATTCAGTAAAACTTGGGGTCTATCTTCACAAATAATATTTTCAATAGACCCAATTGAAGCAGCTCAAATTGTAAGAATTGGTGTCGATTACAAAGAAAAAATTCAATTTGGGATAGGTGTTGATATGGCACAAAACTTTGAATCAAAGAATTTACAATATAACTTAGGACCCTTTATCAGATATAACTTCTAACGAGAGAGATACTACGCATAATAGGGGATGTCAGGATTTAACTTAGTAGGATATAGAACAATGACCCAAATTTTTTTACGAAGATAAATTTGCTGGGCTTTCAGATACAAACTTTTTTAATAACCGCTAAAATGATATCAAGATATTCTGCTCGATAGGAAAGGATACTGCTGTTGCAGATTTTGCTTCATCCTATCTATTTTTGCTTCTCTGATAATCCTGTGTTCTCTGTTGGGATGCAGCGGCCGATGTCTTATAAAAGCATTCAATTCATCAATTGATTTGATGGCCAAAATGGTTTCAGCATCAAACAAAAGTTGTGAAAAATTTTCGTAAATATAGCGTATCGCTTGTTCATTAGGATGTAACATATCGGCATCGTAAAAACGATAATCACGCAATTCATCTATCACAATTTCATAAGAAGGAAAGTAAAAACAGTTGCTGTTGTTTTGCACAAGCTCATCGCATGATAAGTGAAGTAAACTTTTACTAATGGTATTTTCTCTCAATCCATCACGAACGTATCTTACAGGACTTACATTCATCAATATTTTAATTGAAGGATTGAGTATTTTAATGTGTTCAAATACTTCTTGTAAAGCATCAGTAATTTGAGCTTGTGTGGCTATTTTTTTATTGAATTGAGAGGCAGGTACTTTATGGCAATTGCTTACAATTATTTGGTTGGGTAAGGTATAATAAAATGCAGTACCCAATGTGATCACGAGCCAATCGGCCTTCAATAACTGCCTGTGTGCATCCTGTATTTCCTTGTTGATAGTAGCTAAAACAGATGTAGTATTAGCGTTTGAAAAACTTCCGTGATGATGCCAACTGTGCCATAATTCATTATGCTGAAATAAATCTGATTGCTCAAACTCTTTTCGTGTTACAATCATTTGCAGTTGTGAGGCAATGCTTAATGGATTATACACAATCCCAAAAGGATTCACTTGCACATCAAACAATTGTTGCTGCATGATATTGCCAATATTTTCTGCAAAGCAGGAACCAACAATCAGCAGCGGTTTCCTGATTGAAATTTTTTCAGGTACATTTACCGTAGGTCCCTTGATGGTAAAGTTCATACCCGCCTATAAATTGCTTATACGGTAAGTTTTTTAAATCTCGGCCTTTTGGGCTCAACATTGCCTAAACGTTTTTTTCTGTTTTCTTCATAGTCAGAATAGCCGCCCTCAAAATAGTATACGGTACTGTCGCCTTCAAAAGCAAGAATATGCGTACAAACACGGTCAAGGAACCAACGATCGTGACTAATGATGACAGCACATCCTGCAAAGTCTTCAAGACCTTCTTCAAGGGCACGCAAGGTATTCACGTCAATATCATTAGTTGGCTCATCAAGCAGCAGCACGTTTCCTTCCGCTTTTAGCGCCATAGCCAAGTGCAATCTATTGCGCTCTCCACCGGAGAGTATACCGCATTTTTTACCCTGATCGGCACCATTAAAATTAAAGCGCGACACATAGGCCCTGGAGTTAATCATTTTGCCTCCCATTTCCATGTTTTCGTTGCCACCACTAATTACTTCCCAAACTGTTTTGTTGGGGTCAATATCTTTATGCGATTGATCTACATATGAAATTTTTACGGTGGAACCAATTTTAAACTCTCCATGATCGGGATTTTCCATTTGCATAATCATACGGAAGAGCGTGGTTTTACCGGCACCATTTGGACCAATGATACCAACGATTCCTGCTGGCGGTAATTTAAAATTTAAATGCTCGTAGAGTATCCTATCGCCATAAGCTTTTGATACATCAACTGCTTCAATCACATCATTTCCTAAACGCGGACCATTAGGAATGAAAATCTCCAATTTTTCCTCCTTTTGCTTCACATCTTCATTGAGCATTTTATCATAGTTTTGAAGACGTGCTTTGCTTTTTGCTTGTCGGCCTTTAGCACCCTGACGCACCCATTCCAACTCTCTTGCCAATGTTTTCTGACGCTTACTCTCTGTTTTTTCTTCCATAGCCAAGCGCTTTCCTTTTTGATCTAGCCATGAAGAATAATTTCCTTTCCATGGAATGCCTTCACCGCGGTCTAATTCAAGAATCCAACCCGCAACATTATCAAGGAAATATCTATCATGGGTAATAGCAATTACCGTTCCTGCATAGTTTTGTAAGAACTGCTCTAACCAATCGATAGATTCGGCATCTAAGTGGTTGGTGGGCTCATCAAGTAAAAGAATGTCAGGTTTTTTAAGCAATAATCTGCATAATGCTACACGTCTTCTTTCACCACCACTCAACACTTTGATGGGTGTGTCGCCTTCGGGGCAGCGGAGGGCATCCATGGCGCGTTCCAATTGATTATCCAATTCCCAGGCATTTGCGGCATCTATTTTATCTTGAATAACCGCTTGACGATTCATTAGTTTTTCCATGGCATCGGCATCTTCATAATACTCTGGCAAGCCAAACTTGTTATTGATATCTTCAAACTCAGCCAATAAATCAACGGTTTCTTGTACACCCTCCATCACAATTTCTTTCACTGTTTTGGTTTCATCCAAGTGCGGTTCTTGCTCAAGGTATCCAACTGAATAACCTGGAGAAAATACCACCTCTCCTTGAAAGGATTTTTCTACTCCCGCTATTATTTTTAGAAGGGTAGATTTACCTGATCCATTGAGACCAATAATGCCAATTTTAGCCCCGTAAAAAAATGATAGATAAATATCTTTGAGTACTTGTTTTTGAGGAGGAAAGATTTTACTCACCTTCACCATCGAAAATATTACTTTTTTGTCGTCAGCCATGTTGAATTTTGATTTTTTTGAAATGCAATTTTACGATAATTATTTAAGATTTGAGTAGTAAAAAAGAATTGTGAGTATCGCTCAATTTTTTTCAACTTGCCTGTGCTTGCCATATTTGAAAAAACATCTTAATCTAAGTTTCGTTTGGGTGTAATGAATCGTGTAATGAACATTGCATTTGCAAATGCAATTAAGATCAAAAGATGCTTATTTATTGGCCAAGGTGCTGATAAATGCGCTGTCATTCCAATCGATTGCCCCAACTTTTGAATAAAGCAATTTCCCTTTATCGTTATAAATATACACAGTTGGAAAGGATCGAATACCAATGCTACCTACATTTTTTGGACTATGCAAAAAGGTAGTTTGATGATAGCCATAAACATTGATGTAATTTTGTAGTTTTTCAATTGATTCATCAGTAATAGCAATAAAATTAATGTCTTTTGCTTTGCCATTAAATGCCGCTCTTTCTATCGACTTAAATTCAGCATGGCACGAACCGCACCAGGTGGTGAAGTAAATGATTGCACACAATTTTTTTTTGTTGAATTGAATGGGATAAATTTTTCCTTCAACAGTAATTAAATTTAGCTCATTAATTTCAAAATCGGGAGCAATTCTGTATCGGTAGTACTGCACAAGTACTAAAGCAATAGCAAAGGCTATAAGCAGATAACCTGAAGTTTTTTTTGTCATGTTAAAAAATGAACTGATAGCTATTCTTGTTTGATGCCTACTACAGCA
>JBILUU010000435.1:0-3875 GCA_044370815.1 Bacteroidia bacterium | reverse complement strand
AACAGGTGAAAATCGGCTTTTCATAGGAAGCGCAGAAAGTGCTCCTGGAATGGCTTGTATTAGTTTAAACGGTTGCCTGATAGCTGCTGTAGGATCTGTTTTTATACGCACCAAACTGTCTACAACAGATAGCGTTTTTCTGAAAAGAAATCGACTTCGGTCAAGTGTTCCGTATAGATTACTGACTGCCCTGAATGGAGAACCTTTCACGTTTTCAAACAAGATTGCAGGTCCGCCCGAGTGATGCAACCGCAAATGTATGGAAGACATTTCTAATTTTGGGTCAACCTCTTCTTTAATCCTGATCAGTTGACCATGGTTTTCAAGGTCAATGACTGCCTCTTCAAGTGATTTGTAGTGCATAGTTTTATGTTACTACAAATAACAACAAAAAAAAAATTAAAATGATTTAGATATTTAAATTTAAATTCAAAAATCGTGATTGAATTATTGATTTTAAGTTATGTGACAGAAAAAAATTACAATCTGTTTATGGAAAAAAACAATTTTTTACATCTATTCGTTTGTAAAACTTTAAAACATCTTACGAAATTTAACTAACACACACATTACTAAAGTTTAAATGTTAGTTAATTCTTAAGTATTACGAAGTTTTTAAGTAAAAATAGACTATTTTTGCTAGCTTTTGCCAAATGGGTCAAACAATACAGTAAAAATTAAGCATGTTTAAAAACAGAGGATCATCGTTTTCTACAATGTTGCTGTTGTTCATTACAACATGTATTACTATGCCTTCGTTTGCCCAGATCAAATGGAATTTGCAGTTAAAAGGAACCATTTATGATGAGAACAATTTAAAATTAGGGGGTGTAAGTGTTTCACTGCGTAAGAACGGCAAAGAGGTTGAGAAAAAACTCACTGATGAAACCGCTATGTATGAGTTTACACTCGAGCAAAACGAAGAGTATGAACTGTATTTTTCAAAGAGCAGTTATCTCACCAAAATTATCGAAGTTAACACTCAAAATGTTCCTCCAAAAGCTGTGGTTGATGGGGTATTTAACTACCGAGCAAATGTTTCTATGCTGCGCGACTTCCCGGGCGTAGATCACTCCGTTATGAGCGAGCCGGTAGTTAGAATATTTTATGTTAAGTCTACCCAAGAATTTGGTTTTGATCCTGACTACTACAACACAATCAAAAAGCGATTGGAGGATATGCAGAAGGAGTACGAATTAAAACTGCAAGAAGAAAAGGCAAGATTAAAAGCAGAGGAAGCAGAGAAGGCCCGATTGGAAAAACTAGCTGCCGAAGAAAAAAAACGAAAAGAATTGGAAGATGCTTTGGCCAAAAAAAAGGCAGAGGAAGAGGCAAAGAAAAAAGCACTTGAAGAGGAAAAAGAAAGATTGAGAAAGGAGGCAGAAGAAAAGCAAAAAGCACTTGAAGCAGCAAAAGCAGCTGCTCTGGCAGAAGCAGAAGCGAAGAAAAAAGCTGCCGAAGCAGAGGCTTTGAAGTTAGCACAAGAAAAGAAGGCTAAGGAGGAAGAAATGGCCAAAAAGAAAGCTGAAGAGGAGGCTGCCAGATTGTTGGCAGAGCAACAAAAGAAGGCGGCTGCACTGGCTGAGGCAGAAGCTAAAAAGAAAGCTGCTGAAGAGGAGCGTTTAAGAATTGAAGCTGAAAAGAAAGCCAAGGAAGAAGAACTCGCCAGAAAAAAAGCCGAAGAAGAGGCGAAGAAAAAAGCTGATGAGGAAGCCAGATTGTTGGCAGAACAACAAAAGAAGGCGGATGCACTAGCGGAGGCAGAAGCTAAAAAGAAAGCTGCCGAGGAGGAACGTTTAAGAATTGAAGTTGAAAAGAAAGCCAAGGAAGAAGAGGTCGCCAGAAAAAAAGCCGAAGAAGAGGCGAAGAAAAAAGCTGATGAAGAAGCCAGATTGTTGGCAGAACAACAAAAGAAGGCGGAAGCACTGGCTGAGGCAGAAGCTAAAAAGAAAGCTGCCGATGAGGAGCGTTTAAGAATTGAGGCTGAAAAGAAAGCCAAGGAAGAAGAGGCAGAAAGAATTAAAGCAGAGGAAGAGACCAGAAAAGCAGCGGAGAAAGAAGCTTTGCGTCTTGCTAAAGAAAAGGAGAAGGCTGAAGCCATTGAAAAGGAGAGGTTAGCCGCGGAAGAAAAGCAGCGACTCATAGCGGAGAAAAAAACAAGGGAGGAAGAGGAAGCCCAGATAAAAAGAGAGGAGGAGGCAAGAGTAAAAGCAGCAATCGAAGCCGAAAAATTGGCAATTCAGAAGGAACAAGAAGAAAAAGAGGCCTTGAGGAAGCAAAAAGAAGAGGAGGAAAAATCGAAATTGGCAGCCGAAAAGGCAGCCAGAGAAGCAGAAGAAGCTCGTTTAAAGGCTGAAAAGGATGCGCAAAAACAAGCCGAATTAGAAGCTTTGCGCTTAGCTAAAGAAAAAGAATTGTTTGAGGCTGCTGAAAAGGAGAGATTGGTTGAGGAAGAAAGACAGCGTCTTGTGGCTGAGAAAAAGGCCAGGGAGGAGGAGGAAGTAAGAATAAAGCTAGAAGAACAAGCAAAACGTGAAGCCGAAATTGAAGCTCAAAAAATAGCAATTCAAAAGGAGCGTGAGGAAAGAGAGGCATTGCAAAAGCAAAAAGAAGAGGAGGAAAGACTAAGAATTGCCGCTGAAAAATCAGCAAGGGAAACCGAGGAAGCAAGAATTCTGGCTGAGAGAGAAGCAAAAAGACAAGCAGAGTTAGAAGCAATGAGAACAGCCAAAGAGCTAGAACAAGCTGAGGAGGCTGAGAAAGCCAGATTGGCAGAAGAGGAGAGACAGAGATTGATTGCTGAAAACAAAGCCAAGGAAGAGGAAGCTACGAAAATTAAAAGAGAAGAAGAGGAAAAGAGAAAGGCAGAAATTGAAGCAATGCGCACAGCAAAAGAAAGAGAACAAGCAGCGATTGCCGAGAAAGCAAGGTTGGCAGAGGAGGAGAGACAGAGATTGATTGCAGAAAATAAGGCTAAGCAAGCTGAGGAGGCGCAGCGTTTAGCAGATGAAGCCTCAAAGTTAGCATCCTCAAAGGAGCGACCAACAAGAGAGGTGAAAATTAATTCCTCCTCTGATGTTCAGAAGAAAAGAGCATCCGCAGAAACCGAATCCCAAAAAATTAGCAATGAAGAACTTAGGTTTAAAGCTCTTGCAGATGCTGAAAGAGCAAGAATAGCGCGCGAAGAAGAAGCTGCTTTACGAAGAAAACAGGTAAGGGAAAAGATGAGAGAAAATAAGGAGGCAATTGAGGCATTCAGAAAAAAACATGAACAAGAACTTGCCGCCAAGCAACAACTTCAAATCGATGCTCAACGAAAAGCCATAGAAGCTAGAAAAGGAATTGGAAGTGTAGAAAAAACTACCCCCAAGGACAAATCATCCATAAACGAAAAAAACATTGATAATGAAAAAATTGAAACCAAAGAATCGGTAAAAAGAACAAAATTTAATTCTAGTGGTTCTGCTATTGATGCAAAACTTGCTGAATCCAATTCTCTCGATTCCTTGGTAAATTTATACCCTGAGGGTATAACAATGGAGGAATTGGTAACAGGAAATTGCAAAATTAATAGGATTATCCATATCAAAAATAATGAAGCAACGGAGTACAAAAAGATTACATATAAATGGGGGGTCTTCTATAAAAAGAATAACAAAGACATCACTGAGTCGATGTTTAAAAATGAAGTAAAAAAAATTAATGAATAAATTGTGAATTTTATTTTAGCAGCTAATTGGATTAAATCTACTGAACATATATCATCAAATAAGGAAAAAGTCAGTTCTTTATCATTAATATTTCTCTTTCTATTATTGCTTTCTAATATTGTCCAAGCACAAACCATTGATAAATGGGTGCTTGAGTTTAGTGGT
>JBILUU010000311.1:0-3889 GCA_044370815.1 Bacteroidia bacterium | reverse complement strand
TAGTTTAAAATGTTGTTTGCAACTTAATTCATCTGGAAAGTCACTTACGAATTTGATTATATTCATGTCAATTTTGTTTTCCCTATTATATGCATTATTTTTGACTGGTACAAATAAGGATGTGCATTATACTAAATACTAAATACTAAATTCTAATCTCTAAATACTAAATTCTGATTAATAAATTTTAACCACTAGGTAATTTTTTTACTAACGCTCTTTTTAAATATAGCTCCCAAGATGTTTTGTAACTCTTTAGCTTCATTTATTAAACTTGTTCTTTCTTCTTCCAAAGTGTCAGTTTTTACTTCAATTAGTCTTAACCATAAGATGGTCTCTTTTGCTTCTTTTTTACTGATTCTCAATTTCATGAGAAAATCTTTATCGCCCAATTTTTCGTTTGCTTCAATATAATTTGAAGCAACTGACCCGGATGAACGTACAACTTGTTTAATATCTTCTCTATTCCAAATATTTATTTCTAATTTTCTTACAAAGCACCTTATGCTTTTTGCGAATTCATAAGTCCTTTCCTCTAGATCATAAATTTTTTTTGGACTTTCCATTCAAACCTTATTTTTAGGATTTAGGATTTAGAATTTAATTCTTAACTTATTTCTTTTTAAACATTTCTAACATACGGTCGGTAACCACAAAACCACCAACAACGTTTAAAGTACCCAACAAGACCGCTAAAAAACCGAGTATAAGCGCCAAAATATTATCGGTATCTACATTCAACATCACATAAATTGCCCCAACAATAACTACTCCGTGAATAGCGTTTGCGCCACTCATCAATGGTGTATGTAAAACTGTAGGCACACTGCCTATTACCTCTACACCAACAAAAATTGACAGCGCCACAAAGTATATCATCTCGCGGTGTACACTAAATAAATTAAGTAATTCTTCCATATTATTGTATTTTAAAAATTAAGTTTTTCGTTTAGGCATTTATGGCTGATTTTACAGAAGGGTGCACGGCTTGTCCTTTGTGAACAATGAGTGATCCTTTTGTAATTTCTTCATCCATTTCCCATTTGAATCCATCCTTACTTGCCAAATGATATAAAAAAGTTTGAATATTTTTTGCATACAAATCGCTTGCATTCATTGGTAATAATGATGGGATATTGCTTTCGCCAATAATGGTGACACCATGCTTGTTTACATTTTTATTAAGCTCACTTCCAACCACATTTCCACCTTGCTCAACAGCCATGTCAAGAATAACCGAACCAAAGCGCATGCTTTTAACCATATCTTCGGTAACAAGCAGCGGGGCTTTTTTACCGGGAATTAGTGCTGTTGTAATAACGATATCAGCTTCCTTAACATGCTTGGCAACAGTCTCCTGTTGTTTCTTTAAAAATTCTTCAGACACACTTTTCACATAACCACCTTCAACTTTTATGGTATTATCTGCAGGCACCTCAATAAACTTTCCACCAAGAGATTCTACTTGTTCCTTGGTGTCGGGTCTAATGTCAGAAACTTCTACTACTGCTCCCAATCTCTTGGCAGTTGCAATAGCCTGAAGGCCTGCAACACCTGCACCAAAGATAACCACCTTGGCGGGCTTTATAGTTCCGGCAGCAGTGGTCATCATAGGTAAAATTTTTCCTAATGTATCAGCAGCAAGAATCACCGATTTATAGCCTGCAAGATTAGCTTGTGATGACAGTGCATCCATTTTTTGAGCTCTGGAAATACGCGGAACTGCATCCATGCTAAAGGCAGAAATACTGGCTTTACAGCATGCTTCAACCAATTCGGGACTAGTGGCAGCAAACATAAATGAAATCAGCACTGCCTCTTTTTTCATAAGGGCAATTTCGGCCGGTGCAGGTGCATTGACACGCAAAACGATGTCGGCATCTTTATATAGGGCAACAACATCGTCCTTCACCTCTGCTCCTACTGCACGATATGCTTCATTTGAAAAAAAGGATGAAACACCCGCATCTGTTTGAACCTGAACTTGAAATCCTTTACTGATTAAATCTTTGGCTACATCGGGAGTAATGGCCACTCTATTTTCTTTAAACTTGGTTTCTTTAATAATTGCAATACGCATAGGTGTTGGCTTTTGCAAACCGAAACTTGTATTGTTCCGATTTATATTCGGGTGCTAAATGTATAAAAAATTAAACAAAAAAGATTCGTTCACAGTCAATTACCGCTTTGCTAACTGTTAAGAAAAATTTAAGATGTTTTAAAAAACGATCAACTTTCGCGCTGCATTAGGTTGGCAGCAAAATTGATGAGTTGTTGTTTTTTATCGGGGTTACAAGGAATCTGATTTAAATGGAGCAAACTTTTATCATAAAATTTCATCATTTCAGTTTCAGCAAGTGTTTTCACTCCCAAATATTCGTATATCGCTTTTACAGCTTCAACTTTTTCGGCAGCATTGCTCTCTGACGCATGCAACCACATCATTAGTTCCTCTTTTTTATAGCGATCGGCCATATCCATGGCTTTCAACAATAAGTATGTTTTTTTATTGCTTACAATATCGCCTCCGGTTTGTTTACCAACTTTGTGGCTATTCCCAAATACATCAAGAATATCATCATGCAACTGAAATGCAATACCTAAGTTTTTTCCGAATTCATAAAGATGGTTGGCATCTTCAGGTCTAGCACCACCTATTATTGCTCCAATTTTCATACATGCAGCAAGTAGCACAGATGTTTTTAATCCAATCATTTTAATATACTGCGGTATGCTAACATTGGGTGCCGTTTCAAAGTCCATATCCATTTGTTGTCCTTCACATACTTCAATAGCCGCCTTGGTAAATACATCAAGTACCTCCTTCAACACAGCGGCAGGCGCTTGCATAACATACTGAAAGCTTTGTACAAACATGGTATCGCCACTTAAAATGGCTATATCGGCATTCCATTTTTTGTGCACCGTGGGCTGATTTCTGCGCAGGGGTGCTTTATCCATAATATCATCATGCAAAAGGGTAAAATTGTGAAATATTTCAATTCCCATGGCGGGCTTTACAGCTTCGCTTAAAGCACCATCAAACAAATCACAGGCAATGAGCGTAAGCAGCGGTCGCATTCGTTTTCCACCTAAATCAAGCGTATAGCAAATGGGCGCATACAAACTCTCAGGTCTTTTACCTGCAAGAGATTTGTTAAACTCTTCCAGTTCAAAATCAATAAGTTCTTTGAAATGGTTTAAATTCATGATCCTGGCGAGTATGTAAGTTTATTTAGTTAATGATTAGGGAATATAAAAGACAACGTTTAATCTATTTCAATAAGTCTCTTAACTATTGAGTTACAATATCTCTTCCAATACTTTCGTAATGATAACCCAATTGTTTCATTTGCTCATTGCCATACACATTTCTACCATCAAAAATAACCTTGTTTTTTAATCTTTTGGTTACCATTTCAAAGTCAGGGGTACGAAATACACTCCATTCTGTGGCAATAATCAATGCATCTGCGTTATTTAAAGCATCGTACTGATTTTCGGCAAAACTAATTTTATCACCAAGCAACTGTTTTACATTGTTCATCCCTTCAGGGTCAAATGCGGTAACGCTAGCCCCTGCTGACAATAGCTCGTCAATAAGATACAATGCTGGGGCTTCTCTAATATCATCAGTATCGGGCTTAAAAGCAAGACCCCAAAGCGCAAAATGCTTGCCTTTTAAATCTTGATTAAAATAGCGTTTTACTTTTGGTATGATGATGGTTTTTTGAGTTTCATTTACCTGCATTACTGCATTGAGTAAACTAAAGTTATAACTTACCTCATTAGCAGATTTTGAGAGTGCTTGCACGTCTTTTGGGAAACAGCTTCCACCATAACCTATACCTGGAAACAGGAAACGTTTTCCTATGCGGTCGTCAGAACC
>JBILUU010000310.1:0-3904 GCA_044370815.1 Bacteroidia bacterium | reverse complement strand
TTTTAAATCACCGTAGCGTTGTAAGTTGTCTGTATCTGCCTTTACGGCAAAAGTGCCATCATAGCTAACAGGTTTGACTATATAGCCAAAATAAAAGCAATCCTCCTTGTTCATTTTTTTCGGTACTAAAGGGTAAAAAAAAGCCGGTCTCAAAAATGAAACCGGCTTAACTACTAATTTGTTTTATGCTTCAGCAGTATTTTCTCCTTCTGCAGAAGCCTCTTCTGCTTCTGCAGGAGCTGCAGTTTGTGCAGCTAATTTTTCAGCAACTTTTGCTGCTTTGGCATCTTTAACAGCGCTTTCAGCTTTTAAGGCAGCTCTTCTTGCTTCCTCTTTTTTGCTGATAAGAGCATTGGTTTTGCCATCAATTTTAGCTTGTTTTTCGTTGAGCCATTTTTCAAGTTTGGCATCGGCAGCTTCTTGAGTGAGTGCACCTTTTAGTACTCCTTTGTTGAGGTGATGCTTTAACATTACACCTTTGTAGGATAAAATAGCTTTGCAGGTGTCGGTTGGCTGAGCACCATTTTGAAGCCATTTCACGGCTCCATCAAAGTTTAAGTCAATAGTTGCGGGGTTGGTGTTTGGGTTGTAAGTGCCTAATTTCTCAATGAATTTTCCATCTCGAGGTGCACGACCATCCGCAATTACAATATGGTAGTAAGCACTAGCTTTTTTACCATGGCGTTGTAATCTAATCTTTACAGGCATTGTGAATTGTTTTTAATGATTAATATTTATATTTAGGGGTGCAAAAGTAGGTTTTTATTTCAAGATTACCAAAATAAGTTCGCATTTCCACATCTAATAATAATGTGAATTGTAAATTTTACACTGGTAAATACAGATCGGAAAGGGTTTTGGTATATATTGTATCGTACTAAAATAGGTTGATCAAAACTTAAACAACATTTGGTTAACATGGAAGCACAAAAAAAAGAGACCTGTCGAAAAAAGACGAGGCCACGAAGCAAGTTTTGATTTCAAATTATCTGTCATTGACGAAATCAATAATGGTCTTATTTCAGCGAATTACGCCACGTTAAAAATGTCAAATCAATGGATTAGCAGTCGTATAATTGTTTCATATTTTTGTGGAGTTGTTTATGCCTTGAAAACATTCTATTGGTAAATCAAAACCAATAATATTTATTGATAATTTTGTCTAATAAAAAGTGTCAATCTATTTCAGTAGATGACAGGAATACACAAACTTTAGATCATTATGAGCGATATTGAAACATACATACAGCAGTTTCCCGACAAGGTACAGGAAATATTGCAAACTATTAGGAAGTTAATAAATGACAATGCACCTGGGGAAAACGAACATTTTGCGTACGGAATGCCTGCTTATAAACTCTACAAAAAACCATTGGTTTATTTTGCAGCTTTTAAAAATCATATTGGTTTTTACGCAACACCTTCGGGTCATACTGAATTTCAGGAAGAGCTTTCAAAATTTAGAAACGGAAAGGGGTCCGTACAATTTCCGCTTGACAAACCCATTCCATACAAACTGATTGAACGAATTGTAAAATTTAGAGTCACAGAAAACTACGAAAGAGCAATAAATTTGACAACAAAGAAATGAATTGTAAAATAAACTATGAAATTATCGCAAAAACTCAGCAACACTCGGCACCAAATGTTTGGCTCTTTGTATCACTGCCGACACACGTATCAACTGAAAAAAGCGAAAATCCTAAAGAGCCAAAAGAAGGCTGGTGTTGATTAAAAAGCCGCTCCGATTAGTGGGAAGAGTTAATGGGAAGTGGCTTATTATTTTGAAAAAATATAAAACATATTAATTAAAACAATTTTAGACGTTGCAAGGGGTGAAAAAAGTGTTTTTTATAGTAATATTCGCAGTGTTTTTTCTTTATTCGAACTGTATTTTTAGTCAACACACCCTTAAAGTTGTTGAAAAGAAAAGTTCGGATTTTCGATTTGAGCTGCAATTGTGCGATTCTTCTGAATCTTCAGGTTGTGACCATTTCAAATGCTTGTCCATGAACGTGTATGCAACAATCAATGATTCTCTAATAGACAATCTTTACTTTTGCTCAAACCAAGATAGTTTGTTCACTGAGAATTTTCTAATGATTGGGGATTATAATTTTGATGGTCATACTGATTTCAGAATATTGATTAAAAAAAGTACAACGCTTGCAGAAAAAACATGGGGTTGTAAGGAATATATAAATGATTACGATTTTTACATGTTTGACACAAGTAACAAAAAATTCTACCGTCATCTCGTAAGTTCGCTTAGACAAGTAAATATCGACCCACTCTATAAAATTGTTACCGGAACATTTTTTAATAATATGTACAATACGTCCAACAGTGAAAAACAACCAACTTCATATCAGTACAAATTCTATGGAGAAGATCTGAAATACTGTACAATCTCTCCTTTATCCTATCCTGAACCATATCAATTCTATGGCAATTTTGCATCTACTTATCACATTTTGGAGGGGCGAGATTTGAGGTCAGTAACAGAGGCAGATACATTAATTATAACACCAATTGTAAAGTATGACAGCTGCTTTAAGTTCGTCAAAATTAGACAGATATACCCTCGGAAAATAGATATGGAGAAGAATCCGAATATTACTTACAGAAACATTTACAGGATATACAGTTCAACTAACAACCAATTATTGTCTGAAATAATTGGTGAATATGAATGTCTATTTCATACACACTCTGATTCTATTTACACAGAAGACTGCAACTTCGATGGTTATCCGGATTTGATTATTAAAGATGAGCAGATGAAAACATATAGGTCTGTTTATTTCTACAATGCTGAACGACAGAAGTTCCTTGAATATCCTAACATAAAAGAATTGGAGGACCTGTCCATTGATTTTCAGACTAAAACCATTACAGGAAAGAACACTACTCAGGCATGGGAAAGGAATAAATATGGTCAATTGCGTCCACCCAAGAAAAAAATATGGAGAGAATATGAATTCAAGGGACCTTCACTGAAGTATGTAAAAATGCAAACCTTTACATTCATTCCAAAAAAAGGCAGAAAAGTGAAGACAACCTATTACATCTATGATTACCATTCATTAAAACCGATTCGAAAAAAGGAATTTCTGAGCTATACCAGTACCATGCAAAAGTTAAATACAAATCAATATAGTACTGGCTATAACTTCAAACAATCGAATGGCGGGGTTGGGTTTTGTAAATTAGGTTTATGGTTAAAATTTCCAATCATAGGGTAACATGCCAAACGTTAGAGATCATTTACAGAATAACAACATCATATGATTACAAATGACAGAAAAATTAAAGACATATTTTGCTAACAATTTTCAGACAACAACAGCCGAAATAGAGCAAGTTGTATCTGCTTTTAAAGAAAAAAGCGTCAAAAAAAACGAAACCCTAATTTCAAAAGGAGATATTTGTCGATATGCATTTTTCGTTTGCAAGGGTTCTGTTCGGGCATATTTTATTGATGATGATGGACAAGAAGCAACAAGATATATTGCTCTTGAAAACCAATTTATTACTACAATACACTCCTTCATTTCGCAGACCCCTACCAATGAATTTTTAGAGGCAACTGAAAAAGCAGAACTTCTTCAAATATCATACAACGATTTTAAAAAAATAATTGAAGAAACAACACTAGGTAGGGATTTATATAATAAGCAACTTGAAGTTGCCTATATTACTAATCATTGGCGTTTGGAGAGTTTTTTAAAAATGTCTGCCAAGCAGCGATACGACTTTTTGTTGCAAACTAATCCAGCAATTATTCAAAGATTATCGAATAAGATTGTAGCAAGTTATTTGGGCATTACTCAAGAAAGTTTGAGCCGGATTAAAGCTCAGAAATGATTTTTTATCATTTGTCAATGTTTTTCATTTTAATCAG
>JBILUU010000366.1:0-3224 GCA_044370815.1 Bacteroidia bacterium | reverse complement strand
AATTTAGTCCAATTACGGCTTAACCTTATTGGACTAATTTCAAGTAGTATAGGCATTAACCATTGCATATTTATTTTTTTTTGAACTAAAAAATAAATGCAATTGGTATAACAAATCTGATAACATTTTCTATATCGGGATTAACCCAACTAAATCAAGTAGCTCGGTTCTTCAAACCTCCATTGCTTAATTTGGGGTTAACCACCCACCATTTTCTTAATCTCATTCAGCTTCATTAAAGCCTCTACAGGCGTTAAGGTATTAATATCTGTCTTCAATAATTCCTCTTTGATATTGCTTAACACGGGATCATCTAATTGGAAGAAACTGAGCTGATAATCTTGTGCGGGCAAACTCATTTTCTTTTGATTGCCTGTGGTATCTTGTTGTTTGTGTAAACTTTCTAAATGTGCCAAAATTTGATTGGCTCTTTCTAACACTAACTTGGGCATTCCGGCCATACGTGCCACATGTATTCCAAAGCTATGCTCGCTGCCTCCCGGTGTAAGCTTGCGCAAAAACAACACTTTATTTTCTAATTCTTTTACCGATACATTATAATTTTTGATACGCTTAAAACGATCGGCCATTTCATTCAATTCATGATAATGCGTGGCAAATAGTGTTTTGGCTTTATATTGTTTGTGTTCGTGAATATATTCTGCAATGCTCCAAGCAATAGAAATACCATCATAAGTGCTCGTGCCACGTCCAATTTCATCTAATAAAATTAAACTGCGGTTCGATAAATTATTTAAGATACTTGCAGTTTCATTCATTTCTACCATAAAAGTAGATTCGCCAGAATTAATATTATCTGAAGCACCGACTCGTGTAAACACTTTATCAATCAATCCAATTTGTGCATGTTTAGCAGGCACATAACATCCTATTTGTGCAAGTATAACAATTAAAGCTGTTTGGCGCAACACGGCAGATTTACCCGACATATTAGGCCCCGTGATGACAATGATTTGTTGCGTTTGATCATCTAAATAAATATCATTGCTTACATACTGCTCACCTGCTGGTAATAATTTTTCAATCACAGGATGTCGGCCTTCGGTAATGTTAAGTACCAACTCATTACTTACTTCGGGTTTCACATAATTGTTTTGTGTGGCGCATTGTGCAAAGCTTAACAAACAATCTAAACGGGCTACTAAAGAAGCGTTAAGTTGAATAGGTTGAATATAATCCATTAAACTAATCACCAGATCGTTGTAGAGTTGTGTTTCAAGCGCTAATATTTTTTCTTCGGCACCTAAAATTTTTTCTTCATACTCTTTTAATTCCGGGGTGATATAGCGTTCGGCATTGGTGAGTGTTTGTTTTCTTATCCAATCGGCCGGCACTTTATTTTTGTGTGTATTCGTTACTTCTAAATAATAACCAAACACATTATTGAACGATATTTTTAAGGAAGGAATGTCTGTTTTTTCGGCTTCCTTCACTTGCATTTGTAACAAATAATCCTTGCCTTTGAATGCTAAATTACGCAGCTCATCTAATTCATTATTTACGCCTGAACTTATAACATCACCTTTGTTTACTAATGCAGGAGGATTAGGATTTATTTCTTTTTCTAATCTATCGGCAATGAGTGCGCAAGGATTGAGTTGCTCGCCTATTTTATTAAGATGATGATTAGGGCTATGCAAACAAATTTCTTTTAGATTTTTAATTTCAAACAGTGCATTTTTTAACTGTACTATTTCGCGGGGCGATACACGATTCACAGCCACTTTAGCAATTAAGCGTTCTAAATCGCCCATGCTTTTTATTTGCCCTTGCATGCTTTCGGACATGATGGAGTGATGTATAAAAAGTTCCACCAAATCTAAACGTTCCTTGATGGGTAATAAATCTTTTAAGGGCATTCCCAACCAACGCTTGAGCATGCGTGAACCCATGGCAGAAACAGTGTAATCAATAACATCAACCAATGATTTACCCTTTTGATTTTCGCCATTGCCTGAAGGTTGAAACAACTCTAAATTACGAATGGTAAAACGATCGAGCCAAACATAACGCTCTTCATCAATACGTGTTAAATGACTGATATGCTGCACTCGGTCATGTTGCGTTTCGGCCAAATAATGTAAGGCCGCACCAGCGGCAATAACACCTAAAGGCAATTGCTCCACACCAAAGCCTTTTAAGGAAGTAGTACCAAAATGTTTTAATAAAATATCATTGGCATAATCGCTAGTAAACACCCATTCATCCAAAGGAAAAGAATAAAAGCGTGTGCCAAATTGCGCAGTAAAATCTTTGCGTAAACTCTTTTGAAAAAGTACTTCACTAGGTTTTAAATTTTGCAACAACTTATCTGCATAATCCCAAGTGCCTTCGGCCACAAAAAACTCGCCAGTAGAAATATCTAAGAAAGAAATTCCTGCTTTTGTACCTTCTAAAAAAACAGCTGCTAAAAAATTATTGGAATGATTGTCCAACACTTTGTCGTTATAAGAAACACCAGGTGTTACCAACTCTGTAACACCTCTTTTTACTATGGTTTTAGTGAGTTTTGGATCTTCTAACTGGTCGCAAATAGCTACTCTATGTCCAGCCCTAACCAATTTAGGTAAATAAGAATCAAGAGAATGATGCGGAAAGCCCGCCAATTCGATATAGGCCGCAGCACCATTGGCTCTTTTAGTTAAAACAATTCCTAAAATCCCAGCAGCTTTAATGGCATCTTCACCAAAGGTTTCGTAAAAATCGCCCACACGAAACAACAACAAAGCGTCAGGATATTTGGCCTTAATGGTGTTATACTGCTTCATGAGTGGGGTTTCTACCACACCATTTACACTTTTGGTTTCTTTGCTTGCTTTAGCGGCCATAGAAGGTCAAAGTTAAAACTTAGCGGTTAAATTTTTTAAGTTGTTGAAAAAGAAGTTGTAATTCTTTTAAATGGGACATTAAAAAAATCCATTCCATTAAGAGCAAGCTTGATGGTTATTAAAATAATTATAGTTTTTAATAATAAATAAATACTTAAAATTTGTAAGTAAATAATTCAGTTTATATGACTTCAGCATTGTTAAAGACAACCATTAAAAAGCAGATTAATGAGGTGCAAAATGAAACAATTTTACGCTCAATCCATGCATTATTAAAAGAAGCATTGAAGGACAATGACAATACGAGTCTATTAACTAAGGCTCAAAAAAGCGAATTAGATAAATCTTAGCCGAACACAAGGCTGGCAAACTAAA
>JBILUU010000308.1:0-3940 GCA_044370815.1 Bacteroidia bacterium | reverse complement strand
ATTGCCATGCCAGCTCCTCAATTTCGTTGGTGAGCGCCTCCACAAAGTAAGAGCCCGCTAAAGGATCAACGGTATCTGCTACACCACTTTCTAACGCAATAATTTGTTGTGTACGCAAAGCTATTCTTGCAGCTTCCTCTGTAGGTAGGGCAAGTGCCTCATCAAATCCATTCGTATGCAATGATTGCGTACCGCCTAGCACAGCACTCAGGGCCTGCGTTGTAACTCTTATGATATTATTTTGTGGCTGTTGTGCGGTAAGTGTCGATCCACCGGTTTGGGTATGAAACCTAAGCATCATTGCTCTTTCATCTTTAGCACCCAAACCCTTGGTAATTTTTGCCCACATTCTTCTTGCTGCCCTGAATTTCGCCACTTCCTCAAATAAATTGTTGTGCGCATTAAAGAAAAAAGAAAGGCGCTTCGCAAATACATCAATATTTAAACCCTTAGCCATGGCTGCCTCTACATAAGCTTTACCATTGGCCAGCGTAAAAGCCAACTCCTGCGCAGCATTGGCACCTGCCTCTCTAATATGATAACCACTAATAGAAATGGTGTTCCACTTTGGCACCTCCTTGCTACAGTATTCAAAAATATCGGTAATAATACGCATGCTGGGCTTGGGTGGATAAATGTAAGTCCCCCTTGCTGCATATTCTTTTAAGATATCGTTCTGAATGGTTCCTGATATTTTTGAAATATCAGCACCTTGCTTTTTTGCCAAGGCCACATACATAGCCAATAAGGTAGAGGCAGTAGCATTAATGGTCATACTCGTAGTCACCTGCTCTAGCTGTATCCCTTTAAACAAAATCTCCATATCGCGCAAGGAGTCGATAGCCACACCCGCCTTCCCAACTTCACCATCGGCAAACTCATGATCAGAGTCATATCCAATTTGGGTTGGTAAATCAAACGCCACCGACAATCCTGTCGTGCCATTTTTTAGCAAGTAGTGATACCTTTCATTTGAAGCTTCAGCCGTGCTAAATCCGGCATACTGCCGCATCGTCCATAACTTTGAACGGTACATATCATCCTGCACACCTCGTGTAAAAGGGAATTTGCCGGGTGCTTCATCGGCCACCTCTATTTTAGGATAACTTGCTTTTATCTCAATTTCACTATCGGTAGTGAATTGCTCTTTACGTTGCTGATAGCTTGTTTTACTCACAAAAAATTATTTTTAAAATGTTTGTTTCGCTTCCAATTTAAGTTGCTCAAGCGCAATGTCTGTTGGCAGTTTTTCAACTTTAGTCACCAAATCAAAAAGCACATTTACAAGGTCAAGCCCCGCAGCATCGTCCGATACTTTGGTAGAAGCAATATTAATGGCTCTGATTGTTTCTTCCTTAGCAGTTTTAATCGAGTTCCAGGTTTGTTGGGTAATGTAAACCTGTTGCGATAAATTGTGGTCGTACTCATTTCTAATTGTTTTAACCAATTCGCTTTGCAGTAAGCGAGCGCTCATGCCACTTTTATGCACCCTGCTCACTAGTTGGGTAATCGATATTCTTTCTAAAAACAACACCATCCGTTCATAGGCTTGCAACCTAATAGGAGTAATGGTTTGCTGATTTTGCATCCTCAAATCCATCATCTTGTTTTTGTATTCCCTGTCTAAAAATGCTTTTATAATAAAGTAAGCAGCCAAAAACGTGACCACCGAAGGCAACACGTATTTAAAAATATCCAATATATCTTCCATAGTACTAATTAATAATGACACAAATATCAATAAAATATTTGTCTGTTGGCAATATTCTTAGCGAATAAATACGGCCTAAAAAAACTTATATCAATATGACGTATAAATAATACCAAAAAAATAAAATCTTACATCGGTATTAAATCATCATCCCAACCCTTATCAGTTATCAAGCAGATAGCCCATAAAACAAATATTTTTACATCATTATTGCTCAATATTAATGCGTTAATCAAAAAAAAATTGTTGGGCGTTTCCTCCCTCTGAAAAAGAGAGAGGCCGGGCTTTCCACGCAACACGGTAGCTCGCTCCAATCCCTAACGCGAGCACTGAAAAAAATCAGGTGTCAGGTGCTTTAAACAACTTAAAACTGTAATCGAAGTCACCCCAGTTAAAATAACAACCGCCTGTACCTCCATCAATCCAATTGCCCCAAAATTACTTTCATTCACTATCCACCGTTCATAATTTTACCAAATATAACAACCGCAAATTTTAATATTTCCGTAAACACCTTACATTTGCCCTCTTTAATACCTTTATGTCAATAGAAAAATTAGCCGCTAGGCTCAGTAAAATAAGTGAATCCCAAACACTTGCCATGGCGCGCAAAAGTCGCGAGCTGCAAGCTCAAGGAAAAGATGTGATCAGCCTCAGCATTGGTGAACCCGACTACGATACCCCCGATTTTATTAAAGAAGCCGCCAAAAAAGCAATCGACCAAAATTACACACATTATACACCCGTTGCCGGCTTTCAAGATTTGAGAGTGGCCATTGCCGATAAGTTTAAAAGAGATAATCAAATTACTTACACACCCGAACAAATTGTAGTTTCAACAGGTGCAAAGCAATCTATAGCCAATGTCATACTATCACTCGTTGATGAAGGTGATGAGGTGATTGTCCCAATTCCATATTGGGTAAGCTATATTGAGTTAATCAAATTGGCCGATGGGATACCCGTGTATATTTATGCTGGTGTAAATCAAAATTTTAAAATTTCTGCACAACAACTTGAAGCGGCAATCACCCCTAAAACAAGGATGATTATTTTTTCTACGCCTTGCAATCCAAGCGGATCTGTTTACAATAAACAAGAGCTTGAAGCATTGGTAAAGGTGCTCGAAAAATATCCCAATATCTATATCGTTTCTGATGAAATTTATGAGCATATCAACTTTGTTGGTAAGCATGAAAGCATGGCTCAATTTCCATCGGTGTACAACAATGTAATCACGGTAAATGGTGTTAGTAAAGGTTTTGCCATGACCGGTTGGAGAATAGGATACATTGGTGCTCCATTATGGATTGCAAAAGCATGCGAAAAAATGCAAGGTCAATTTACCTCCGGTACGTGCTCGGTAGCGCAAAGGGCAGCACTTGCCGCGGTTGCTGCCGACCCCGCTGTTGTAAAGCCAATGCGCGATGGTTTCCTCAAAAGAAGAGATATGGTGTTGGCGCTCTTGAATGACATACCGGGCATAAAAACCAATGTGCCCGATGGTGCCTTCTATGTGTTCCCCGATATCAGTGCGTATTTTGGTAAATCCGATGGCACAACAACAATCAATAGCTCTGCCGATTTGTGTATGTATTTGCTCAATTCAGCCAATCTTGCATTGGTAAGTGGCGATGCGTTTGGTGACGATAACTGTGTAAGATTTTCTTACGCCACATCAGAAGATAAACTAGTTGAAGCCATCAAACGCCTCAAAAATGCCTTGTCGCGGTTAAAATAAAAAGTTTGAAGAAAAAAATTACGGAATATAAAAAGGTAATTAAAGCTTTTTCAGGAAAGCGCATCATGATTATTGGCGATGCCATGCTCGATGCCTATTTAACAGGTAAGGTAAATCGAATTTCTCCTGAAGCGCCTGTACCTGTGCTCGAGGTAAAACAAAAATTATATAAACCTGGTGGAGCAGCCAATGTGGCGCTCAATGTGAAGGCACTCGGTGCCGAGCCCTATTTGTTTTCGATAACGGGCGTTGATGCGGCAGGCGCGCAAATAAGGTCTATACTCAAAAAGGAAGCAGTAAAAACTGAGCATATCATCAACATCAAGCAACGTGTAACCACGGTAAAAACAAGGGTGCTCAGCCAATCGCATCAACTGCTGCGTTTTGATGAGGAGCAAACCGAAGAACTTAAATCAACCGATCAGCAAAAATTACTGCAACACATCCTCACAGGTATCGATAAAATTAAACCGCATGCCATCATCATT
>JBILUU010000307.1:0-3944 GCA_044370815.1 Bacteroidia bacterium | reverse complement strand
TTTCGATTTAGTTCAATTTCGGCATTGCCTCATTGTGCTATTTTCAAGTAGTATCGGCATTAACCATTGCTCAATTGGTATAAGTTACCAATTGAGCAATGTGCCAATTTGTGGATGATTTCCACACGTTGTTTTTTTAAGAACGTCATCACGAGACAGCCGAAGCGCTTATACGGTGGACTAAAATGTTATGCTGTTGAAGTGATCTGCTTACGTTGAGTGTAATTCATCTTAGAACATATGCAATAGGGACAGCAGCATGCTACCGTGTAGCGCGAATGGCCCGGCCTGAGCAGAGCGAAGGATTGCCCCCTTTTTAACCCAAATTCTGCATTTTCTAATGCGATATATGGGATTAAGCGTTGCAGAACGTTTCCATTGATAAATCTAACAAAACTCAGCGTGAAGTTCAATAATTTTGTTAGAGAACATAGCGCTATTTTTAAACCAATTTTCCTATGTTGTGGATTATGAAAAAAATCGATAGCGAATGATGCAGTAAATAGCTCGGAATCCATCTATGGCTCCAATTTTTTTCCCTTCCTCGTATGTTCTTCCGTAGTATGAAATCCCTACTTCATAAATTCTGATATTGGGGACCTTTGAAATTTTTGCGGTTACCTCTGGTTCAAAACCGAAACGCTTTTCTTTCAATTTGATACTTTTTACAATTTGGGAATTGAAAAGTTTATAACAAGTTTCCATATCTGTCAAATTAAGATTGGTAAACATGTTACTTAAAAAGGTCAGAAACTTATTTCCTATGGTATGCCAAAAAAATAGAATACGGTGTGCATTACCTCCCATAAACCTCGATCCATATACCACATCTGCAAAACCATCAACAACAGGCTTCAATAGTATATTAAACTCTTCAGGGTCATACTCCAAATCCGCATCTTGTACAATTAAAAATTCACCTGTTGCTAACTGTATTCCTTTATGTATGGCAGCACCCTTTCCTTGATTCACTTCTTGGTTAAATAATGAAATATTCATATGGCTGCCATATGCAGCAATGTATGCGTTTACAGCCGTATCAGTGCCATCGTTAGACGCATCATTCACAATGATTACCTCTTTTTCGATATTGTTAATTAAATTAACTTTACGAACTTTGTCAAGAATGAGATGAATGGTTCTTGCCTCGTTGTATGCAGGGATAATAATTGAAAGTCGGTTTATCATGAAATAAATTTTCACTACAAAACAAGCAATTTTTTTTTAGATAATAATATAATGTTGAATATTGTCACTTGTTGCATACCTAGAAATGGAAATCGCTAATGTTAATATACAGTGTTAGAATTTGAGTGTATGAAAAATTGCTAAGAAAGTTAGGGTTGAAATACAAGTCCTAACTAATTGCTACAAAAGAGAAATAAAATTTAAATTGCGCATTTGAAAGATTATTACAAAATATTAGAAGTTAGTAGAAGCGCATCTGAACAAGAAATAAAAAAGGCATACCGCAGATTAGCACTTAAATATCACCCCGATAAAAATCACGATACGGATGCTGCAGCGATATTTAAAGATTTGAACGAGGCCTACCGCACGCTCGGAAATATTCAAAAAAAAAGACAGTATGACTTTTATTATGTAAACGGGAGGGAGATAAAATTAGATGATAAATACAAACAAGATAAAGGCAGAAAATATGGTACAGCTTATCGAAGCCAATATGCTGATCAGCGCAATAGAAATCGAAGTACCAATATCAATAAAGATCCTAAACCCGATTTTACCAGACTAGAAAACTGGATGTTCGCAAGTTTGCTAATCATAGGATTTTCAGCCATGATTTTGTCGGTGCGCGATCTCGTAAAAAATGAAGTTAAAGAGTTGAATGACCTTACAGGAATAATCTTTGCACTGATTTTTACCTTCCTTTTGATATATAGTTGGACTCAGATATACCGCAAAAAAGACGAATAACCATCTACATTTTTTCAATAAGTTCAGTTAACTCATGTTGCAATGCCATGCTTTTGTTCTTTGCATACCATAAGTGCAACTTTTCTTTGATTGCGCTGTATTCGGTTTGAGAAGCTTTTAGCTCACTCATCAAAAAGGTGGCCTCCATAGGCCTTGGTCCCCACTTTGATAAAAGCTCGTGATTCATTTCATCAGTTATCAAAACAATGGGTATTGATCTGCTGCCATTGGTAAGAAATTGATCCATCAATTCGGGATTTTCATCTCGAAGTATAATACGGAATTTCAGCATCGGGCAAAATTGTTCGATGATACTAAAAACAGGGATTAATTGAGAGGCATCACCACACCATCCTTCTGATATTGCCAGCCAAATTTGAGGTTTTGTAATCTTTGACAGGGCCAATTTAAGTTCTTCTGACAGTATGGTGGTTTTCTCCACCCTATTCATACGTTGTATGTTCAAACCTGTATAGTGAAGCAGTTCTTCATTTTGAACAGGGCCGGTTACCTTATTTTCTGCAAACAAATCAATAACCAATTTTTTATATGAAGCATAATTTAATGCCTTATCGAAATATGTTGAATTAATTTTCATTAAATTATTATTGTGGATTAGTTGCAAATACCGTAGCTTCAGTTACAAAGCCAACATCGCGCATGCTTAGCACTGCAATTACTAAATGGGCAATTTCTGAAGCTTGTAATTTTGTTGGGTTGAAAGGTCGCTCCCCTCCAAGTGCCTTATAAAATGGTGTTTGCACTTCGCTAGGATTAATAAGCATAACCCTAACATTGGATTTACGGAGCTCAGCTCTCCAGCATTCGGTCATTCCTTTTAGTGCAAATTTACTGGCTACATATGCCGTACCACCTGCAAATCCTGCATTGCCTGCAGTACTTGAAATATTGATGATATTGCCATAGTTACAATCAATAAAATGTTTGGCAGCTTCGCGGCCTGCAATCATGGCACCCGTAATATTTGTTGAAATAAGTTTTTCAAAAACTTCAGTATCTTGATCTTTGAGCAAGCCAAAAGTTCCGTAAGCAGCATTGTTGATGAGTACATTAAATCCGTTCATTTTCTGTTTGGCCTCATCAAATGCCTTAATCACTGCACTTTCATCAGTAGCGTTGGCTACAGCATAAAATGCACCGATAGATATTGCTGCCTGCTTAAGCTTTTCTTCATTTCTACCTGTGATAAATACCTGCGCTCCTTGTGCTTTGAGTTGACGCGCTATTTCCAATCCAATACCCGATCCGCCTCCGGTAATTATTGCTTTTACTTCATTTATATTCATGGGCTATTTTTATATATCATCATTATTTAAACTCATTAAGCCATCTGCAAATGCAGTTGCTGTAAGTTCTAATTGTTTGTATGTGTGTGCCTCGCTAACAAAGCCAACTTCATATCCCGAAGGACCTAAATAAATTCCTCTGCCCAATAAAAAGGCATGCAACTTACGAAAGTATTTCATGCTATCAGGGTCAATAGCTGCAGCAGATTTTATCGTATTGTGTTGAGTAAAAGCAATCCAAAAAATACTACCGACAGAAAATATTTTAAACTTAATAGTCGATTGACTTGCCAGATGGTTGATACTTTCAATTAGATAGTTTGTTTTTTCTGCTAGCTCATCATAAAACCCCGGGCGCAAACACGCAGTTAATTGAGCAATACCTGCTGCCATAGCCACAGGATTTCCACTTAGGGTACCCGCCTGATACATGGGGCCATCAGGAGATACACACGACATTATTTCCTTTGATGCCCCATATGCACCAACGGGTAAGCCACCACCAATAATTTTACCATAAGTAACTATATCAGGTTTGATAGAATAGTATCCTGCCGCACCACAGAAGCAAAGTCTAAAGCCACTGATAACCTCGTCAAATAGTAATAATGTACCATTTTGGGTGCATATATCGCGCAAAAACAAAAGAAATTCTTTGTCTTGCAGCAACAAACCATTGTTGGCAGGAACAGGTTCTAT
>JBILUU010000306.1:0-3956 GCA_044370815.1 Bacteroidia bacterium | reverse complement strand
AAACAAAAGAATCAAAAATTCAAGGCTGCGTGAAAATTGTCTAAAAAATATAATGAAAGGCTAAAAGAAAAAAACTCGCTAGCGCTCAAACAGTTTTTCTTTTCATTCTAAAAAAAATCTGTTTTAAATCTATTAATTCAACTTCTAAATAATCGAACGCCTTCCATTATATTTTTCTTAACGCCATTTTCACAAGGCCAACATCATTTTTTTTAAACACCAAACTACAATGAAACATGTTAGCTATTTATTTCTAATGCAAGCGCATTATTGGAATTTGGGTTAAATGCTGAATTTAGATTGTATTGATTGTACCTTTAATGATTATGTATTACCATCACCAATCCACCATCACATATTATTTGAAGTATAACAACACTTATCTTAAAATAGCCTTGAAAGTATGCAGGATAATTTTAATGTCGATGAGCAGATTGTTTTGTTTAACATACTCTAAGTTGATAGCAAGCTTAGCGGGCATAATTTCATTGATGTAGGTTTTTTCCGGTTCGCAGCTTTGTGCCAAAAGTTCACTTTCATTTACATATCGTATAGAAGCCCAATCGGTAATGCCGGGTTTTACCGATAATACTTTTTGTTGTTCGTTGTTGTATAGCTTTACATATTTTTCAACCTCTGGTCGAGGACCAACAAAACTCATATCACCAATAAGCACATTGATGAGTTGAGGCAATTCATCGAGTTTGTATTTACGCAGGTAATAACCTATTCGGGTAATTCTGTTGTCTTTGTTACCAACGGTTAGTAAGCCCTTTCTATCTGAATTGGCATACATGGTTCTGAACTTCAAAAGTTTGAAAGGCCTCATGTTTTTGCCTATGCGAACCTGTTTGTAAAATATTCCACCTTGTGAGTCCAACGCAATCAATATGCTCAAAAGAATAAATATTGGGGAAATAAAAATCAGCCCAATGCTAGAAAATAAGCCGTCAAATATTCGCTTTGCCACAAGCATATTTATTTTACTTCTGTTTCAACAGCATTGATGACTGCGTTTGTAACCGTTTTTATTTCGTCATCAGTAAGGTCAACATATACAGGAAGTGATATCTCGCAAGAAAAATTTTTGTAGGTAACAGGATAATCATTGATATCATATCCTATACCCTTATAATACGAAGTCATTGGAACAGGTATGAAATGAACGTTCACAGAAACATCGGCATCAAATATTTTTTGCATAATGCTGTCGCGTTGCGACTCGGTAATGTTATTTATCCTGAGTGGATAGAGGTGATAGGATGATTCTCTTTTGTCGTCTTTTAGTATAGGTGTTCTTGCCCAAGAGTATTTGCTGAATACCTCTGTATAAGCTTCACAAATTTGTTTTCTTCTTGGCAAAATCATGCTGTTGTATCGAGGTAATTCAACCAGGCCTATAGCAGCTGCAATATCAGTCATGTTGCACTTATAACCCGGCTCAATAATATCATATTTCCAATTTCCTTTTTGGGTTTTTGCCAATGCATCTTTATTTTGACCATGAAGGGTTTTGATGCAAAGTGCATTATAAATCTCTTGGTTGTTGAAAGGAGCAGGGAAATTAAAAACCACAGCACCTCCCTCAGAAGTGGTTAGATTTTTTACTGCGTGGAAAGAGAAAACCGAAACATCACATAAAGCTCCGGTATGTTTATCTCCTAAGAATGCGCCAAAAGAATGCGCAGCGTCACTTAAGATCATAATTCTGCCGAGCTGCTCTTGTATGCTGTTGGCAGGTTTAAAAAGTGATTTTATTGCTGCACTATTAACTAAATGATTGATTTCTTCGTAATGGCAAGGTAATCCTGCAAAGTCTACAGGCATAATCACCTTGGTGTTTTTGCTGATTGCCTTTTTGATGTTATCGATATTGATATTAAAGTCGTCTTCGTTCACATCTACAAATACCAATTTGGCCCCACAATGCATCACAACATTAGCCGTAGCACAGTAGGTGTAGGCCGGCACAATTACCTCATCATCTTTTCCCACACCAAACCATCGAAGCATAATTTCGAGTCCGGCTGTTGCAGAATTTAAACATAAAGCATGAGGCGCATGGCAATATGCAGCAATTTCTTTTTCCAATTTCTTGGTTCTGGGGCCGGTGGTAATCCATCCTGACTGAAGTGCATTTACAACTTCATCGATTATTGCTTGATCGATATGCGGGGGAGAAAATTTAATCATTACAACTAATCTTTTTTAAAGAAAAACAGCGCATTTAGAAGTGCAACTATTGAGCAGTAAATAAAACTGCCTTTAAATTTTGTAACTAATTCATTCCAGGCTGATAGTTTATCTTTTTCTGCTTCTAATTTACTAATTAACTCTGCGCCTGTATATCCCATCTGTTTTGAAAACAATATTTCTGTATCTCTTAAGTCGGAAGATGCAAAGTCGGGATTGATTAAATAGTAGTAGGCGGCAGTGTAAATGGCCAAAACTAAGGAGGCAATAATTCCGGAGGCAAATCCCATCCACAATGCTTTTAGAAAGGTTACTTCATTGTTATTTAATTGCTTGTATTTTCTTATGGAGAGAAAGGAAGGAAGGTACAATATTACCAAAACCACGATAATGAAATATCGATTTCCTCTAGTGGGTATTCCTAAAATGTAAGCAGTAAAAAAGCATAAAATCCCTATTAGTCCCGAGATGATGCCATATTTTAATATGATATTCTTCATTTATACTTGATTGAGTGAGTAAACTACTAAACCACTTCTTAGTTTTGGCTCTATGTAAGTCGATTTTGGAGGCATTATACAATTGTTGTCTGCAATTCGCTTGAGTTGTTCCATCACAACCGGATATAGTGCAAATGCGACTTTCATCTTTCCACCATCAACATGATTTTTAAGCTCCTCGAGCCCTTTGGTACCATTCACAAACACCACGCGTTTGTCAGTTTTTAAATCATGAATATTTAATATAGGCGAAAGAATATGTTCTGAAAGTAGCGCAGCATCTAGCACTCCAACAGGGTCAGCATCATTGATAAACTCATCTTTTAGCGTGATTGAATACCATTTGCCACCTAAATACATACCCATGTTATGCAATTTGCTTGGCTTATGAATATTTTCACCCAAGTCGATTACTTCAAATTTTTCTTTGATTTTATTGATGAAATCAATTTCGTATAAATTGTTTAAATCGCTTACTACACGGTTAAAATCGTAGATATGCAATTGGGATTCTGAAAAGTAAGCACACAGAAAATAATTGAAAGCCTCTTTACCGTTGAAATTTGGATTTTGAATACGTCTGTATTTTCCCAATAGAGCAGAGGAGGCAGAACGATGGTGTCCGTCAGCAATGTAAATAGCTTTAAGTTCCTTAAAACCTTTCTCAATCTGCTCATTCAGCTGTTTATCATTTATCTGCCAAAGCTTATGCCTAATTCGGTCGCTGGTTGTAAAGTCAAAATATGTATTTCCATTTTTAACCTGATTAATGGCCTGCGTGATATTATCGTTTTCCGGGTGACACATCAAAACCGGCTCAGCATTAAAATCACATACTTCTAAGTAATGCATCAATTTTTCTTCACGATCGGTAATAGTTTGCTCGTGAATCTTAATTGTTCCGTCAAGATAGTCGTCAATGGAAGAAAGTCCAATAATTCCTGTGTAGGAGTATCCGTCTTTTATTTGTTGATACACGTAAAAGCACTCCATCTTGCTCTGCTCAAAAGTACCCTCACTAAGGAATTCGGCAAATTTTTGCTTTATCTTTCTTAATAATTCAGGGGAGTTGGGATTACTTTTCTTGTTTTCATTGTAATCAGGTTTGATGATTCTTAGAAAAGAAAAAGGGTTGGTTTGTATTTTGTTTCTTATTTCAAAGGAGCTGTAAGAGTCGATACTCCTACTGGCAACAAGGTGCACCTTATCTTTTGATGGTAAAATTGCCCTAAAAGGTTTAACAACCGCCACAGAATTATTTTT
>JBILUU010000305.1:0-3958 GCA_044370815.1 Bacteroidia bacterium | reverse complement strand
TCTTGATGTATGGACGTACTTGAGGGCATAAAAACCTGTTGTGGTTGAATTAGCTGACGCAAACTAATCAGCAATTCGAGTATTTCTTGCCGGTATTTGTAAAAATTACGAGTGGTGAAATTAAATAGACTTATTTGTTGTTCAGGGATACCTAATTCTAATAGTGATTTGGTAAACATTGCAGAACTTTCGGTTAATGCCGAGTGGGGGGATGCCTCAAAATCAGTTACAGAAAAAACAGCGTAATAAACACTGGTTTGCTCACCGGTAAGACGCATGATTGTGGCACCACAACCTAATATTCCATCATCTGGATGGGGAGAAATTACAAGCGTTTTATTCTTGTTATTGATCATTAACACAAAAGTATGGCTTGCTAATTACCATTGTTCGCTTCTGTGTTAATAAATTGTTGTTTATTGAAAGCTATTTATATACCGAATAGTTAAGATAAAATTGATTTAAAATTTATTTAATACTAATAAAATGTTAATTGAATTCGATAGTTGTTGTATGAAAGAGGAATTAACAACATGAAAAAATTACAAATAGTATTCATACACAGTTCATTATAGTTTGAATAATATTTTGCTAAGCTCCATTCTACTTTCCTACCTTTAACAATATCATAATGATTACTAAACCCTTGAAAACTTGATTAACATGTTTATTTGCACCACATAAAAAATTGGTACAAATGAAAAAGGTCCTTACTTTATTATTAACAATTTCATTGATTGAATTTGCCTATCCACAAAGCGGATTAGAGGGATTAATTGTAGAAAAATATTATCTATCAAATGCTAATGATACCACTGTGAATGATGTTGGTGGTGTTTTGCCTGTTGGATCAATGACCTATCGATTCTATCTTGATTTATTGCCTGGCTACAAATTTCAAGCAGCATACGGTTTACCAGGACATGAATTGAGGATTGAAACAACAACTTTATTCTTTAATAACGAAGATAGGGGTGATGTTTACCCGGCTTATACAAAACCAAATGCAAAAGATAACACGGTGATGCTTGACTCTTGGCTGTCTTCAGGAGCTGCATGTGTTGGAAATTTTGGAGTGCTTAAGTCGGAGGATACAGATAACAGTGCCACCGTAGTTAATGCTGAAACCCCGCAAGTATTGCAGAACGATGCTGTTGAATGCGGTATTCCGGTTAAAACACAGGACGGCCTACAAGTTGGCACTCCAGGTACTTTTGGAAGCATTGGTATCGATAATGAAATTGCAGTATTTGGAAGTCAAAACGATGGCAGCAATGGTCCTGTTTTCAGCACAACAAATGGTTCATGGTATTGTTTGGGTGGTTCCGTTGGCGCAGACTCATCGGTGAATAAAGTACTCATTGCTCAAATAACTACCAACGGTAATTTAAGATATAAGCTTAACGTTCAAATTGGAACTCCTGATGGCAACGTACAACGTTTTGTTGCAGAAAGTTTAGCTGGAGATACCACTTCAATTTTATTTCCGGCACTCAACGACTCGATAGCAGCCCCAAATGCCTTGAATGAAATTAGCGCTTCAATTGACAACAATGTAATGGTATTTCCCAATCCTTTGAGTAGCGATATCATGACTATTAAATATACTGATGGAAAACTAAATCCTAATAGCACTATAGAAATATATGACAGTAAAGGAATGTTGATTGAAACTAACAACATTACTTTATCCACCCCCAATTGCTTTTCGCACAACTTTAGTAACTATAATAACGGTATTTATCTGATGAGATTAACAGGCGAAAAGCACTTCTTTACAAAAAAGATAATCATTAAGAAATAATTCAAATAAACATAATTCAGAATCAGTCATGAGAAAAAAACTATTCATTCTTTCATTTATTGCCTCTTTTGCAGGAGCAAAAGCACAAAATGGTCTTGAAGATATCATTGTAGAAAAGTACTATATATCGGAGGCTAATGACACCAATGCTAATGCAATTGGCGGAAATTTGCCAATAGGATCAGTTACATACCGTATTTATGTTGATATGTTGCCGGGATACAATTTTCAGGCTGCATTTGGTCTACCGGGACAAGAGTTAAGAATTGAAACATCAACGTTGTTTTTCAATAATATGGACTATGGTAACACTTTTCCTACCTTCTCCAAAAACAATTCTGCAAAGAATACTGTGATGCTTGATTCATGGCTATCGGTAGGAGGTGCTTGTAACGGGCATTTTGGGGTGTTGAAAACTGATGACGATGGTCAAAATACCAATGTAAACTCATGCAGTGGTTGTAGTGCTCCACAAATATTACAAAGTACAAACGCAGATGCTGGTATTCCACTTTTAACTCAGGATGGTCTTTTAGCAGGTACTCCTGTTTCGGTAACCGCTGTTGGATTGAGCTCAGTTATTGGTGTTTTCGGCAATAGCACAAATGGTAACTTATTTTTAACTGATAACGGTTCATGGGCTGCCCTTGGCGGGGCTGTAGGTCCTGATACTGCCACAAATAGAGTATTGATTGCACAAATTACTACCGATGGTATACTAACCTTTAAACTGAATATTCAAATTGGCACACCTGGTGGTGGTACAGAGCAGTATGTTGCCACCAACCCAACAGGTTCACAAATTCAGCTGGCTTCATTAATTTATGACTCATCGAACATTACCAATCTTCAAGATTTAATGCAATCGGGATATGTTTACAAGATATACCCCAATCCGGCAAAAGAAGTTGTTCAGGTTGAATTTAGAAGGCAGCAACAACCAACAAAAAAATCACTAGCCAATTTTAACGTATTTAGTTTAGATGGAAAAGTGATGTTAAGCAAAGTATTTGTGTTGACTGATAACTTTGCCTCAGATACAATTGATGTGTCTGCACTGCCGCAAGGAGTTTACTATTTGCAAATGAATGTTGACGGGGTAGTTTCAACCAAGAAGCTTATTAAAATTTAATCAGTTTCAAATTCTGTTTACCACTGAAAACTCTTCCCATATGAAGTATTTAGTTCTGTTATGGCTATTTGTTATAACTTCAAATCATCTGATTGCACAAGGCATAATAAGAGGCAAGGTAACAGATGAGAATGGTGAGTCAGTAATTGGGTGTTTGGTTGCATTGAAATCTAACGCACTTGTTGCTTCGTCAACAGATTTAGATGGTAACTATACGCTTAAAATAAAAGACTCTACACAACAAATTGTTGTGGTTACCTTTATGGGCTATCAGCCAATTGAAGAGAAAATTACACTCAAAAAAAATGAAACGCTAATCCGTAATTTTGATTTGAAGCCAACTGCCAAGGAAATAAAAGAGGTGGTTGTGGAGGGAAAAATCAATAAGGGAAAGGATTTTTACATGGAGAAAATGAAAATCAATTCTGCTACAACTATTGATTTTATTTCATCAGAAACAATTAAAAAGACCGGAGATGCCACAGCTGCGGCAGCCGTTGCAAGGGTTTCAGGAGTGTCAACAACAGGGTCATTTATTACTGTTAGAGGAATTGGAGATCGCTATGTTAAAACGCTCATTAATGGTTCGGTAATTCCAACCTTAGACCCGCTAACCAATAATATCAAGCTTGATCTTTTTCCTTCAAGCTTGCTCGATAATGTTTTCATTACAAAAACAGCGAGCGCAGACTTACCAGGTGATTTCTCGGGCGCTTTGATATCGCTCGAAACCAAGGATTTTCCTGATAAGTTAACAGTTAATGTAGAAAGTACAGTTGGATATAACAGTCAATCAACATTTCAAAATTATACGAGTTCGGAAAGAAGCAATACCGACTGGTTAGGTTTTGATAACAAATATCGTGAAATCGATCATTCAAAATACCAAGCTCTAGTAGATGAACCCACAGTCTATCAGCAATTAAGGTATATGGGTCTTGGTGATTTTTACAATGCCATTGGTGTGAATGAAAATACCCCATGGACTGAAGACTATTTTAAGTTGGGATTGATCGAATTAG
>JBILUU010000304.1:0-3966 GCA_044370815.1 Bacteroidia bacterium | reverse complement strand
CTGTTGTTATTGCCAATACAATAAAAGGTAAGGGGGTTTCTTATATGGAAAATAAAGTCAAATGGCATTACAGCACGCCTAATCAAGAAGAATTAATTCAGGCCTTAAACGAGATCGATAATGCGTAATACTTTTATTAAAAAACTAATAGCTGCCGCTGAGATCAATAATAAAATTATTTTGATGGTAGGTGATTTGGGTTATTCTGTGATTGAAGAATTTCAGGAAAAATTTCCCGATAGGTTTTATAATGCCGGCATATCAGAACAAAATATGGCATCTATGGCTGCTGGACTGGCTTTTGAGGGATTTCATGTTTTTATTTATTCAATTGCTAACTTTCCTACCTTTCGTTGCGCTGAACAATTGAGAAATGATGTTGGATACCATCAATTATCTGTTACTGTTGTTACGGTTGGTGGAGGATTGTCGTACGGTAATTTAGGTTATTCGCATCATGCAGTGCAGGATCTTGGATTAATGAGATTGTTCCCCGAATTCGATATAGTGAGTCCAGGTGATCCTATGGAAACCGAAATGTGTATGGACTTTATTCTCAATAACCCGGGACCTTCTTATTTGAGACTAAAAAAAGCAGGAGAACCAAACTATAATACTCACGTAAAAACTATTATGCCAGGTATTTGGAATGAAGTTAATGAATCTAAAAATAACAAGATTTTTTTAACGACTAGCGGTGGTTTGCATCTTGCACAACAAATGAAAAATAGCAATAAGGAATATTCAGACTATGGAGTATATACCTGTCCTATCTGGGGAGCTAAATTTAAACGGTTGCAACAACATCAAATTGATAAATTCGAAGAGATAATCACTGTTGAAGATCACCTATTAGATTGCGGATTTGGTTCTTGGGTACGGGAGTCGGTTGCTGTTCAGGAATCTCATTTAAAAATAAAAAATAAGGCCCTAACTCAGGATGTAATAGGAAAAGTAGGTTCAGAAGAATACCTCTTGAAAATAGGTGGATTACTTTAATCATAAAAGTTACTAATTTAAATATCATGATAAAATCTAGGAAAAGCAACGATGAAATTAATCTAACAGCTGAATTGAAGAACAAATTAGATTTGTATTTAGCTAATGTATCTGAAAAGGAGGTTTTAGATAACCTACATTTATTTATACCAAGGGTAATATTATCCAGGGTACTTGCTATTAATTTTTTATACCAAAAAATTATCCATAATTCAGGTATAATCATGGAATTTGGATGCCGATTTGGTGGTAATTTGGCCTTGTATAACAATCTACGTGGTATGTATGAGCCATATAATTACACCCGGAAAATTATTGGTTTTGATACCTTCAGTGGATTTCCACAAGTAGGACAAATAGATGAAGCAAAAGCCGGAGATTATGATATTTTTCAAAATTATGATCATTTATTGTCTGAGATATTGGCCTTGCATAATCTTGGCTCTCCTATTGGTCACATAGAGAAAAATGAAATTATAAAGGGCGACATCAATGAAACACTTCCTAAATTTTTGGAGAATTGCAAAAGGACTATTTCATTGGCCTATTTCGATATGGATCTGTACCAGCCAACATTGAAAAGCTTAGAGCTAATTTTCCCATTTTTATCAAAAGGTTCCATAGTAGTATTTGACGATTTTAATAATGATCTTTTTAAGGGAGAGTCAAAAGCTGTTTTCGACTTTTTTGGAAGTTTTAATACGTATAAATACAACTCAATCCCAAACTATCCTAGATTGTCATATATAGAAATTGTATAATTTTGATTGACCTATTAAGTTTTTTAATGAAATCTGTTTATGACTAACAAATTAAAATCACAAATTATCGAACGTATTGAGTTATTGTCTAATGCGAATCGAAAAAACGAAATTCTGCCTGGAGAGCATTACATACCCGTAACAGGTAAATTAATTGATGAAGATGATATATTGCTGGGAGTAGACGCTGCCTTGGATGGTTGGCTTACAGCAGGACGCTTTGCAGAACAATTCGAGCGCGACTTTGCAGCATATTTTGGTGCCTGTAAAGCGCTTTTGGTAAATAGTGGCTCCTCTGCCAATTTGGTTGCTTTTTATGCTTTAACTTCACCAAAATTGGGCGACAGGGCCATCAAGCCGGGTGATGAAGTAATTACGGTTGCTGCGGGATTTCCAACCACCGTTAATCCCATGATACAGTTTGGAGCTATACCTGTGTTTATAGATGTTGATATAGCTACACACAATGTTGATGCAGCATTAATTGAAGGAGCTGTTTCAAATAAAACTAAGGCCATCATGATTGCGCATTCTTTGGGTAATCCGTTTGACCTCACAGAAGTAATGCGTGTAGCAAAAAAGTATAATCTTTGGGTGGTTGAAGATGATTGCGACTCACTTGGCGCAACATACAAAAATAAGAAAACCGGAACCTTTGGCGATTTGTCAACATTTTCATTTTATCCTGCACATCACATCACAATGGGCGAAGGCGGTGCGGTTGTTATCAATAATCCGGAGCTCGCTAAAATTGCAGAAAGTTTCCGAGATTGGGGAAGAGATTGTTATTGTGCTCCCGGCAAGGATAACACCTGCGGCTGTCGTTTCAGCCAACAGCTTGGCTCTTTGCCATACGGATACGATCATAAATACACCTATTCGCATATTGGGTTTAACCTTAAAGTTACCGATATGCAAGCTGCCTTTGGAGTTTCTCAACTTAAAAAAGTTGATGCCTTTGTAGATAAGAGAAGAGAGAATTTTTCTCTGCTTTACAACAAAATGAAAGAATTCGAAGATGTTTTCATTCTCCCCGAGGCAACACCCGAAAGCAATCCATCATGGTTTGGATTCTTGTTGACTTTAAGGGAGGGTGATGCCAACGACAGACACATGTTAGTGCAACATTTAGAACAACAAAAAATTGGGACAAGATTGTTATTCGGAGGTAACCTATTGCGTCAACCTGCCTATGCAAATATTAATCACAGGGTTTTTGGAAACTTAAATAATACAGATATCATCATGAATCAATCGTTTTGGTTAGGAGTTTGGCCTGGACTAAATGAGTCACATTATGATTATATGGCAGGTGTGATAAGAAATTATATTCATTCATAATCATATTTGCGCTGCTTAAAGTATAAAAAAGATGAAGAAAAAGATTAGCTTATTAACACCCTGTTACAACGAAGAAGGTAACATTCAAGCCCTATACTCGGCAGTAAAAAATGTGATGCAGGCCAAGCCCGAATATGATTACGAACACATTTTTATTGATAATCACTCTTCAGATAAAACGGTGCCAATTTTAAAGCAAATTGCGTCTGAAGACCATCACGTAAAAATTATTATTAATCTCCGTAATTTTGGACACATACGTTCACCATATTATGGCATGCTTCAAACAACTGGTGATGCAACCATACTAATGGTGGCCGATTTGCAGGATCCTCCTGATATGATCAATGAGTTTATTGCACAGTGGGAGAAAGGTCATAAAATTGTGGTTGGAGTTAAAAATGAGAGCAAAGAATCATTCATGATGTTTGCCATCAGAAAATCTTTTTATAACCTTATCAATCGTCTTTCCGATACTAAATTGATAAAAAATTTTACTGGTTTCGGATTGTATGACAAACAGGTAATTGACCTCCTTAAGACTATTGAGGATCCTTACCCATATTTCAGAGGATTGGTTTGTGAATTGGGCTTTGAGATTGTGAAAATTCCATATGTGCAGCCGCAACGTTTTAGAGGAATAACCAAGAATAACTTTTACACACTGTATGACATTGCTATGCTTGGAATAACTAATCATTCCAAGGTGCCATTGCGTTTAGCTACTATGGTTGGTTTTATTGCATCCTTGCTATCACTATTGGTTGCGCTTGTGTATTTTGTATATAAACTGCTTTATTGGGACTCCTTTATACTGGGCTCGGCTCCAATGATAATCGGAGTTTTTCTTTTTTCAGCTGTGCAA
>JBILUU010000303.1:0-3976 GCA_044370815.1 Bacteroidia bacterium | reverse complement strand
TGGTAAGAACGGAATTGGCAAATCCACATTTCTCAACTTAATTTCAGGAAAAGAACATCCCGACTCAGGTAAAATAAACGTGGGAGAGACAATCGTTTTTGGATATTATTCGCAAGCCGGCATTGAATTAAAAGAAGATAAGAGGGTTATTGAAGTGGTAAAGGAAAATATTGCAGAGGTAATTTCATTGGCAGATGGCAGCAAGGTAAGCGCCTCACAGTTTTTAACCTTGTTTCAGTTTCCACCCGAGATGCAGTATACCTTTGTTTCGAAACTGAGCGGAGGTGAACGAAGACGATTGTTTCTGCTAACAGTTTTGGTTAAAAATCCTAATTTTTTAATTCTGGATGAACCTACCAATGACCTTGATTTGCTTACCTTACAGACATTGGAAGAGTTTTTAATGAATTTTAAAGGATGCTTGGTCATAGTTTCACACGACCGCTATTTTATGGATAAACTAGTTGATCATTTATTTGTATTTGAGGGCGATGGGGAGGTTAAAGATTTTAGCGGCAACTATCAGGATTGGCGCGCTAAAGTAATGGCTGATGAACAGGAATTGAAAAAGAAAGAGAAACAGCTAACGGCTGAAAAAAATACCGAAAACATAGCTGCTGCAGAAGCAGACACCCTTAAAAATAAAATCAAAAAAAAATCATTCAAAGAAAAATTTGAATTTGAACAGTTGCAACATGTGATTGCGACCCTTGAAACCGAAAAGTTACAGTTAAGCGAGCAGTTGAGCAGTGGTGCCGGAACACATGCCGAAATTGCCAAGTGGAGCGAAAGGATAGGACAAATTGTGGAAGAATTGAATGAAAAAGAATTACGCTGGCTCATGCTCTCAGAATTGCCTGATTAACAGTGAACAACAATCAAATAAATACCGAAACAAATTTTTTTATAATTTTGCTTTCCGTTTTTAAAAAATAGAAATATAAAATATGGCTAAACAACATTTACTCGACTTACTTGGCAATCATGCTGAAAGTCTGCTTAATCACTCTTGTACTACAATTGATAAGAAATCGATACATCTTCCTGGCAAGGACTTTGTTGACCGTATATTCAAAGACTCGGACCGTAATATTCAAGTGCTAAAGAGCTTACAGTCAATATATGGTTCTGGGAGGCTAGCCAATACCGGATATGTGAGTATTTTGCCTGTAGATCAAGGTATTGAGCACAGTGCGGGCGCATCTTTTGCACCTAATCCCATTTATTTTGATCCCGAAAATATTGTGAAACTTGCTATTGAAGGTGGCTGCAATGCGGTTGCATCAACCTACGGTGTGCTTGCGGCTGTTGGAAGAAAGTATGCTCACAAAATTCCTTTTGTGGTAAAAATAAATCATAACGAGTTTTTAACCTATCCCAATAAATTTGACCAAATTATGTTTGGTAGTGTTGAAGATGCATGGAACATGGGTGCTGCTGCTGTTGGTGCTACCATTTATTTTGGGGCGCCTGAATCGAGCCGTCAAATCATTGAAGTTGCAAAAGCTTTTGATAGGGCGCATGAGTTAGGAATGGCAACTATTTTGTGGTGCTACATTCGCAATAATGGTTTCAAGAAAGATGGTGTCGACTATCATACATCTACCGACTTAACGGGGCAGGCCAATCATTTGGGTGTAACCATCAAAGCCGACATCATCAAACAAAAGATGCCAACCAATAATGGCGGTTATACTGCTATTAATTTCGGTAAAACGCATCCAAAAGTATACAGTGAATTAACAACCGAGCATCCAATTGATTTATGTAGATATCAAGTTGCAAATTGCTACATGGGCCGTATTGGTCTAATTAACTCAGGTGGTGAGTCAAAAGGGGCGTCTGATATGGCCGAGGCGGTGCATACAGCAGTTGTAAACAAAAGAGCAGGGGGGCAAGGATTGATAAGCGGACGTAAAGCATTTCAAAGGCCTTTGAAAGAAGGTGTGGAGTTGCTCAACGTGATTCAAGACGTGTATCTTGATAAATCAATCACAATTGCTTAGTATAGTCAAGATCATTTTAATTAACGTACTTAATTTATACCTGTTTATTTCAAGCAGGATATCATTTTAAAACAAAACTAATGAGTTGGTTTAAAAGAATCAAAGAAGGTATTACCACTTCCACCAAAGACAAAAAGGAAACACCTGAAGGTTTATGGTATAAGTGTCCCTCATGCAAAGCAATTATTACATCAGAAGATCATGCTAGCAACTTGTTTGTGTGCAACTCGTGTGAGCATCATCATAAAATTGGCTCAGATGAGTATTTTGAAATATTTTTTGACGACAACAAGTTTGTTGAAACGCATCCCAATATGCGCTCTGCTGATCCCTTGGAATTTTCAGATACTAAAAAATATACCGATAGATTGCAGGATAGCATTAAAAAGACAGGACTCAATGATGCCATTAGAACTGCTTTTGGAAAGGTAAATGGCAATGATTTAATGATTGCTTGTATGGATTTTTCCTTCATAGGTGGCTCAATGGGCAGTGTGATGGGTGAAAAGATTGCAAGGGCCATTCAATATTGTTTAGAGCACAAAATGCCTTTCATGATTATTTCAAAATCAGGCGGTGCACGTATGATGGAAGCCGCATTCTCTTTGATGCAAATGGCTAAAACATCAGTAATGTTGTCTCAACTATCAAAAGAAGGCATCCCTTATATCTCATTGTTAACCGATCCAACAACAGGTGGTGTAACTGCTTCCTTTGCCATGCTTGGCGATTTGAACATAGCAGAGCCCAATGCCTTAATTGGTTTTGCCGGTCCACGTGTGGTTAAAGAAACTATTGGTAAAGACCTACCTAAGGGTTTTCAAACATCTGAGTTTGTGCTAGAGCACGGATTTTTAGATAAAATTGTGCACCGCAAAGAGCTAAAACAAACGGTAGGTAACCTTTTGGAAATGTTTAAAAATTAATCTGAATTAAAGATTAATTAAACAATCTTAAATTGTTGATTGTAAGCAACTAAACAGTTATTCTTTAGTTCCTGTATTGACCCACTTTTTGATTTTAGCAATGCTGCAATCATTTATTTTGGCTGTGCTACCTTTTGGCATTTGGGACGCACTTCCATCCCATGTAATTGCGCCAACAAGGCTGCCCGCCACCCCTTGCGCACCTGCATAGGTTGATAAATCAATACCGCTGTTTGAAGAACTGCCTTTGTGGCAACTATTGTCGGCACCACAGTTGCTTGAAAATATTGGTTTAATATCATTCGTGTAGGTTATTACTTTGGCAGTATCGCACCCGGTGGCAGTTGAATCATTAATTCCTGGTATGATGATCGGGGCAGGATATAACTCTTCCATACTATCGTAATAACAGGCACTGAGTAAAAGTGTTGAAAATGTGGTAATTGCTAATAAGTTAAATTTCATGGCTATTATTAATTGTCTTTGGCACCCTGCTTAATCCAGAGTTCAATGATTTGAATTTGATTATTTGTGAGAGGCGGTGCAGGAGGCCGAGGCATTCTATCATCATTGTCTGTGGTTTTAAGTACTTCAAGCAACTTGCTGTCATCAGCATCAGCCAATTTAATCTCGCCATGTTTAATGATGTTGCTATAGCTATCCAAAGGAAATTCACCACCGGTTGCAGGATGACATTCTGCAGCCGTACAACTACCTGTAATGATGGGCTGCACATGCTTTTTGAAAGAAATTTCCGGAGCAACGGGTTCAGGATAATCATGTTTACATCCGGAAATTAGCCCAATTGCAGATAAAAATAAATTAATGATGATGAATTTTTTCATGCCTGTGGTTATTGATAAAGCAAATGTATATAAATTTCATTCAACAATTATTCATCGCTCCTCATTTTATTTAGAAATGAGGCTTTTTTACTAAGCGTACCAATTGTAAACTGATATGGTGCAGAGTTTTTATCGTCCTTATCTTTTTCCAATTTGCGCTTTTCTGGCTTCAACTCCTTGATGGCAGTATTAAACTTTT
>JBILUU010000049.1:0-11497 GCA_044370815.1 Bacteroidia bacterium | reverse complement strand
TATCGATCATCATTTTAGTCAGTTTGGGGGGTAGAAAAACTTTGTTAAAGTTGAACTAAAGCCGCGCAAGGGACAGCACCATTTGTTTGAGCTCTTTTTGCGCCTGAACTGTGCGTTGGCAAAAAAGCGAGTGGTCTCTCTGCAGGAAAGGGGCGCCCAAACAGGTATATGCACTCATATCTACTTGATTACACTCACCCTTTGATGGTATACCCCACTTGATGTTTGTACGGCAACAATATAGATTCCTGCACTGAAAGATTTAGTATCTATGTACAAGGCATTGTTTAAAATAGCTTTGTTTTCAAAAACCTTAACGCCTGCTGCATTAAAAATGATTACATGGGCAAACTCTTCATTTGTGTTTAAAGTAATGCGCAATGCATCAAAAACGGGGTTTGGCGAAATTATTACTCCTGTGTTGTGCAGAGAAACAGCAACGTTGTTAATATTCACGGTAAATGGGTCGGAAACATTGCTGCATCCAAAATTATTGGTTACTTGTACCCAATAATCGCCATTCACCAAGGGCACATAATCAATGCTATTGGCGCCTACAAGCAAAGTACTATCTACAAACCATTGGTAAATATCTGCATTAGAGGAGGTAAGTGTAACACCATCAAAAGTAACGGAAGGCATAACGGGCAATGGATTCACCGCAATGAGCACAGAATCAATAGCAGCACATTGATTGTTATCAACAACAGTTGCCGTGTACACAGTGCCCGATGTAGGACAGGCTGTAGGATTAAAAATAGTACTATCGTTGAGTGTTGCTGCCGGGCTCCAGCTAATTTGTAAATTACCTGCAACAATTGGCAGAAGTGTTACACAAGCATTTTCGCACACGGCTGTGTCTGAAACAAAACTAATTTGTGGTAAAGGATAGGCTGTTATTGAAATGCTATCGGTAGCGGTGCAGCCAAAACTATCTGTTATGGTTAATGTATAATCAATATTGCTGGTAATTGTAGCCACTGGATTTGCAATTGTTGAATTGTTTAATCCTGCCGCAGGCAGCCAATTATATGCATAACCCGCGGGTGCATTTAGTTGAACATTGCTATTTTCACAAAACGCTTGGTTGCTACCCAAATCGAGCACAGGCAAAGGATTTGAATTAATAGTAATGCTATCTGTACCCGCACATCCTGAAGCATCTGTAATGGTTAAAAAATAAGTGATGTTGTTACTAATGGTGGCTGTTGGGTTGGCAATACTAGCATTGTTTAAACCTTGACTTGGCGACCAAGAATAATTATATCCTGCTGGTGCGTTTAATTGCAAAATTGAATTTGCACACACTGTTGTATCATTGGCCAAAGTAAGCGGCAATCCCACCGAAATACTTGCTGTAAATGTATTTGATAATACCGGCAAGGTGTTGGCGCAATTTAGGTTAGATACCATACTCACCTGCACCAAATCGCCATCCTGAAGGCTGTTGCTTGTAAATGTTTCGGAGTTGTTATTGATTGTGTTTCCGTTCACCGTCCAAGCATACGCAGGGTTCAATCCTCCAGCAAAAGGAATGGCAGTGAAAGAAATGTTGCTTCCGGCACAAACAGCCCCATTGGCGCTATTGTTTAAGGTAATATTAGGAGTAAATGATGGCTGTATAGTAATACTTAAACCATTATCAACACCTATGGTTGAAGGGTCAGATGCAATAACCCTTATTCGGTAATTGGTTCCGGCCGGTGTGCCGGCAGGTATTACAGCATAGATGATGCCCGATTGATAGGCAAATGGTGTTGCAGTATAAGTTCCAATCGAAACGGGATTGGCAAAACTACCCGAAGCGTTACTCAGTTGTGCGGTAAATACATTGGTAGCACCATAAAAGCCTCTAGCATAATAGGCCACAAAAATGCCACTGCCAGCGCAGTATTCGTTCACTGAGGTGTAGGTTCGGTAAATTTCTCGTTGCTCGGTTTGGTGAATGACTCCGTTTAACCCTCCAACACAATAGCCATACTGCCCTCCGTTGGTCATACTAATGCTGTTCATGGTCCAGTTGTTTGCCAAGCAAGCTGTGGATAAAGATCCCACCGTTTTACAACTGTCAATAGTTATGCTTTGGCTTGTTTGTTTTGCAAAATAGCCCACGCTGTCGTTGGCAAACCACATTTCTTCAATAGCTGCATTGGCACTCGAATTATTGGTTTGAAACCAGCTTTGTCCACAATCGTAAGTAAATAATATTTTACCAAATGTTCCTGCACAATAACCCAATGAATCGTTGGTAAAAACAATATCTTGCAGGCTACTTGCAATTGCAGATGTGTAAACAGTCCATGTTAAACCTCCATCATAAGTTCTCTGAATTTTATTAACTCCGGCTAAAAAACCTGTATCGGCATTGATAAACCAAATAGCTCTGAATACATCCGGATCGGCAGTTGCAATCGAATCCCAAGTTTCACCGGCATCAGTCGTTTTAAAAACAAGTCCTCCGCTTGCCGAGGCAAAACCTTGACTAGGATTAATAAAACTCATGTCGGTAAATCCGCGTGTTGTATTGGTTGGCTTGAGCATCCAATTTTTTCCGCCATCGGTAGTTTTTAATATTCTGCCGCTATCGCTGCAGGCAAAACCAATATTGTTGTTTGTAAACAGTAGCTTATTGATGATTGAAGGAAATGCTTTTGTTTGTTGAAAATAGGTAACTCCTCCATTTTCTGTTTTGAAAATTTTTCCTTCTTTTCCACCGGCATAAGCGGTATCGCTGTGTGTAGCATGTACAGTATACAACTCAGTGCCAAGGCCGCTTGTCATGTTTTGCCAAGTTGCTCCGCCATCAATGGTTTTATTTATTTTGCCAAGGTTTCCGCCAACAAATCCTACCTGATTATCTAAAAAATACATGGCATAAAATGTATCATTTAAACCATTCATTGTTGTGGTGAGTGTCCATGATAAACCTCCGTTTACTGTTTTATAAATTCCTTCTCCATCAACAGAAATATAGCCGGTATCGGGCGAAGTAAAGAATATTCTTAATATTGGATTAATAGCACCTGTAGCAATTGGAGCCCAAGTAAGGCCTCCGTCAGTAGTTTTAAATAAATTATTGCTGCTCGATAAATAGCCAATGTTACTATCGGCAAAGAAAATATCATTGATTCCTCCTGCGCCCGTAGTAACAATATTCCAAGAGGTTCCTCCATTGGTGGTACGCAAAATTTGCCCATTGCCACACGCTACAAATCCCAAATTGTTGCCTACAAAAAATATTCTTCGCAACGCTACGGTTACTCCGCTCGATATGGTTTGCCAAGTGCTTCCGCCATTGGTTGATCTTCTTAAAATACCATTGTTACCTATTACATATCCGTTGTTTAAATCTTTAAACCAAATATCATTATTACCCGAACCCACTCCAAAGCTTTGCTGAACCCACGTGATACCTCCATCTGTTGTTTTTCTGATATCTGAATTAGCTCCGGTAATCCAACCTGTTGTTTGATTTACAAAATGAACTGCATTAATTGCGCTTGTGTTGCCTGTATTCATCCTCACCCAATCTTTTCCCGAGTTAATTGTTTTAAACAAGCCATGGGTGATTGAGCAACTTCCTATCCCGTTTGACTGATATACGGCATATCCATTATATCGATCAGTAAATGTAATGTCGTTAATATTAGTACCAACCGGTGAAATAGCGCGCCATTGCGCGTTAGCAAGGCCGGTTGTTAGTATCCACAGAAACAATATTTTAAATTTCATTTCACTTATTATTTAAAAATGGCTACAAATATGGTTAATTTCAAATCAAATTATGCGGTTGGAGTTGTTGGTGAACAAGATTTTTCAATAATGCCAATTATGCTTTCAAAATAGTCCAAGTTCGGTTTTACTTTGCTGAACTATTTTCAACCCAGATTACGCATTAGAAATGCGTAAACGATATCGACATTAACCATTGTAAATTTATTAAATAGCTTGAACTATTTATTAAATACAAAAGGCCTTCTTAAAATTAAGAAGGCCTTTTCTTTAGATTGATAATTATATTATTTGTTGATAACCAATTTGGTAATTACATGTTGTTGATTGTTTTGAACAGATACCATATAGACACCATCATTTAAATCGCTTGTAGAAATTATTTGATTGGTGTTTATTGATTTCATTTGCTTCACCACACGACCTGATAAATCGGTAATCGTAATTACACTATTTTCGTTGAGGTAATTAATTGCAATAAACTCTTTTGCAGGATTTGGGAATATAGTAACTTCTTTTTGCGCTGTTTGAACGATGCCAGTTACCGTAGGATCAAATGAAATAACATATTCCCTTACCGCAGTGGCCACCGGAGTACCATTATCAGTTGCTGTAACAGTTAATACCAAATCGTTTACGGCACTGGTTGGCGTGTAAACATCAACTAAGTATTTGTGATTGCCCATGCTGTATAGTGTAGTAACTGTGTAGTTATTAAATCCACCCATGTTAAAGGTTGCCCAAGCATCTTGATTGGTTTGACCAGATAATACCATCATGGCATACTGCACCGTATCGCCAGGTAAAAGCACAATGGTATCACACATATTGCTTACTAAAATTGGATCAACATTGGTATTATTGGTATCGGTACAAGCACTAAAATAAAACTGTTGATCATCGAGCCAATTGATACCATCTGAAGTTGAAAAAGGACCATCATACACATTGGTAGAATCACCAAATCTTCCCATTTGAATAAACGAACTACCATCTCCTTCATTAGCTCCAACAGTGCTTGGAATACCTCCAAATCCATTGGTTCCTCCGGAAGCACTTCCTGTAGTCCACTGCATATCGTTATAACAGTAACCAACATTTGTACCGGGAGGTAAAATAGGGTCGTTACCATCTGTAATGATTAATTGAAAGTCATTGATTTTATCAATAGACATTGAAAAATAACCTACATTATTCCACCTTACAATTAAGCTAGTTGGTGTTACTTTATAATATACAAGACCACTTGCAGAGTCCCTAGTATCAACATCCCCCCAAAAAGGAGCTACCATTACATAAGATGAACTCGGAAATGAGTCGGAGGTAAATGACATATATGAATTTCCAAATGATACATTTCCGTTATTGTTGATATAAACGGAATTATAAGTTGATCCGTACAAACAAAAATTAAATGGCAAAGGAATAGCTTGTGAACTTAGATCATCGTTTCTAAACTCAGGGGGATTAGCACCCGAAAAAGGAACCACACTAAATGTACTGTCTAAAGGTACAATACAGTCGCAAGCTGCATTGGCTTTGGTTTGTGGCGATCCCTGATAAGGATAATTTGTTTGTAAATTGTTACCTGCTTGAGGAGCAATTACTGTGTAGTTACCTAACTGATTTTGACTTTTCAGTTGTTGATACAAGGGGCTGTTCAAATAAACTGTATTTTGCTGGGCAAACCCGCAAAATGTGAACAAACTGATGGATAGTGTAAATAGTTTTTTCATGATATTTTTTTTCAAATTTATAACAATTATTTAATAATCAACAAATTATTGATGAAATTTTTTTGAAGTCAATGACCATTGGTCTCTGAAACAATTTATTTTATCTGAATAAGGTAAAAAAACCTTGCTTAGATATGGCTTTTCCCTGTTTTGTTGTTGCATTCACCAAATAATAATATGTCCCCGAAGGCACATCCGCTCCTTGATTTGACTTGCCATTCCATGAACCATTGATGTTGTCCCAGGTATACAGGTTAAGACCCCAGCGATCAAAGATTTGAACATTTAAGGTGGTCAAGTCCGCATTAACTACTTTAAATACTTCATTTTCATTGTCTCCATTAGGTGTAAACACATTAGGAACAAATAGTTCCGGTAAGTCTTCACACTCAAATAGTATATCAATATTTGCTTCTGCACTGCAAGCATTTGAATCGCTTACAATCAATATGTATGTGCCTGCATTTTTTTCGCTCACAGGGGCTATTGTCGGATTTTGTGTGGATGACGTAAAAGACTCAGGGCCTTGCCATGAATAGCTGTCGGCAATAGCAGGAGTTAACAATTTAATGGTATCTCCAAAACAAAACTTATCGGTAGCTTCTATTTGGGGAGTGGCCGGAGAAACATTTATGCTAATATCAATACCTGTAGAATCACTCTTACATCCACTTGCTATATCGATTATGGTAAGATAGTACATACCTGACATTGAAGTCGTGGCTAATGTAATAGATACGCTTGGGTTATTGGCGTTAAATCCTGAAGGGCCAGACCATGAATATTGAATGTTGCCTAATGCTGTGCTATTGATATTAATTGGATCTCCGGTACAAATAGGCGAATTACTGTTTAACACAGGGGCTGCAGGTGCAGCATTAACTTGCAACGGTATAGAGGTTGCAGAGGAACATCCATTGTTGTTATTGGCTGTTAAAGTTACATTGTAATTTCCTGCAACAGCATAGGTATGAACAGGGCTAATTGTAGCTGAGGTGCCCCCATCTCCAAAGTTCCATATTTGACTGTTTGATGTGCCTGTGGTAAGGTTATTGAATTGTACAGGAACTCCTTCGCAGGCGTTGCCAAAAGAAAAATTGGCCACAGGAGATGGTACAACAGTAACAGTAATTTGATCGGAATTCACACAATTGTTAAGGTCAACTGCTGTAACCGTATAAACTGTATTTACACTTACTGAGCACACAGGATTGGCAATAGAATCGTTGCTAAGTCCATTGGCAGGCGACCAAACATAATTAACTCCACCACTTGCCATAAGCTGTAAAGTGCTCCCTGAACAAAGGTTCACATCCTGACCGGCATTTACTTGAGGAAGTGGGTTAACTGTAACCGTTGAGGTAATAGCACCGGTGCATCCTGTGCTATCTGTACCTATTACGGTATAGGTTGTGCTAGCAGTTGGACTAACTGTAATGGTGTTTGTTGTGGCACCTGTACTCCAAGTGTAACTATTTGAGCCGGTAGCCGATAATAATACCTGCTGTCCCGAACAAATAGTTGGACTATTTACAGTCATGTATAATGGCAATGAGGTAACGTTAATCGTATCTGTTGCCACGCCACACTGATTTTGTGCAGTAACATGGTATAATCCGCTATTATTTACGTTTATGGTTTGACCGCTGCTTCCGTCTTGCCATAAGTAATTGTTAAACCCTGCTCCGGCATCAAGTATCAAAGGTGTTGATCCACATAATATTGTATCGTTGCCTAGGTTAATGTTAGCAGTTGGAATAATACTGAAGGTTGCGCTTAGTGTATCGGTAATTGACCCTGCGTAGGTGATAGCCGTAACAATAAAAGTGCTGTCATTAGAGTAAACATGTTCAGGAAAAAAAAGTGAAGAAGTGTTGTAAACTCCAGAAGAAATATCCCCAAAATTCCAAAAAACCGAATCTAATGCAGTTGTATCCGATAAAGAAAAAGTAGTTGTATCGCCAAAACAAATGTTGTTGTACGTTATTGATGGAGGTACAAAAAATGTTTGCAGAAAATTAGGCAACCCACTATAACAAATTCCTGTTGGTAATGTTACAGCAAAATCAACAAAATTACAGGCAGTTCCCAATGCGTTGGGATTGTTAATGCACACCAACTCAAAAGAGTTTTTTGCCACATATATTTTACCATCAGGAGCTATTTGTAAAGCTCCTAAACCGGCCGAGGCGGTTCCTACAATTGTTTCGGAGGCAATTATTGCTGCCGGTGTTCCCAAAGCCAAATTATATTGGTAAATATCGGGATTAGCCCAACATCCAACATATAGCTTTGACCCATCGGGCGAAAACTCAACACCATAGGCGAAACAACTGGTTGAAAACGAAAACTCATTGGTAATTATTCCTGTTAAATTATTAAAAGTGAGAATATCAACAACCGCATTATTTGAAACTGCATGAGCCAATCTATTTGAACTTGAACTGGCTTTTAAATACCCTACCCCTAAGTTCCATGGGGAATTATCCACCGTACCGGTATTGCTAACAATTGGTGTAGTATTAACACCTGCGCTCGTAACAGAATAAACTAAAAATCCATTATTATCATCGTGTGCAATCACCCAAAAATCAATATTGTTCGATTTCTTAACTCCGGTAAGTTTTTCGGTAACAGGAGAGGCAAGTTGTATATTTTTAATTGCTGTTACATCTCCTAAACCACCATCAAGAGTCATGTCCACTTCCGAATAATTTAATCCTGATGAGCCACCGGTAGCAGCCACCGTAAAAACATAATAAATATTTGGATTGCCGGGCTTGGGCACAATGATACCCGATTGTGTGGCAGAAGGATCACCAAAGAGTCCTGTTCCATTGGGCATAGCAGTATGATTAGCATTCCAAACGGTAATACCATCGGTATAAAATTTTAATGCTCCTGATGCATTAGAAATACTAGCACAACCCTCATAGGTATTGATGGCACCATTAGATAATGGAACCGGTGAACCACTGTTAAAATCTAAGCCAGCATTTTGACCGAAATACCAAATATTAGCCTCTCCTTGCGCCCTCAGTGTTGTATTAAAAATACATTGAATGAAAACGATAATTAAAAATCTTTTCACGATTAAAATATTTTAGTTTGAATATATACACCAATTAAAGCATCAACAAGTATGTAAAAATTGCTGGTAAAAATCTAATGCTATAAACAAAGATAAAGAAAAATACTAAAGCTGTAAAATTGTACTTGTTTTAATAATGTTTTCGTAATAATTATTTATTACTATTAAAATTAACCGTCTTCTGCAGAATACACTTCGAATTAGCGAGAGCAGCTATCAAATAATTCTAAAAACTACTTTTCCTCTATCGGATTTTCCTCTTCCTTTACTTTTATTCCGTCAATCTTATACTCCTTATTATCCTTGTAAACTATGGTTGAATACAAGGTTCCTTCGGTATCAAATTTACGCCAATTACCTTCTTTATTGCCCATCAAATATTCACCTTCTTCTTTGGTTTTTCCGTTGTAATAGTAAAATGAAAATTTGCCATTTTCTAATCCATCAATATAGGTGCCTTCTTCCGCAATTTTACCGTTTCCGTTGTAGTAACTTTTCCACTTGCCCGTTTTCACACCTGCTTTAAATTCTCCTTCATACTTCATATCACCGTCATTGCTGATCCATGGTCCCTCTTTTTCACCTTCTACAAATAAACCTTTTGTTACAACTTCGCTGCTATCGGTATACTCAACCATTTCGCCTTCGGGCAAACCTCTTATAAAACTTTCGGTACGCAATATATTTCCGCTTTCATAATACCACTTCCAATCACCTGTTGGTTTATTATTTTTATCATACTTTCCACGTTGTTCTATTTTACCGTTTTGATGATAATAAATCCACTCGCCTATTTTTTTATCATTAATATATTCTCCCTCTGCCTTTAACTCACCGGTAATATAAAACTCCTTCCATTTACCTTGTTTATAACCGCGTGCATCATAAATACCTTCACCAATTTTATAACCATCTTTGAATAATTCACTGCCAATAATCTCACCTTCTTCACTAAATTTTCTGGTAAATCCTTCCGCTAAGCCATCTTTATAAGTACCTGATGTTTTCTTTTTCCCCGATTCATAATAGGTTGTTTTTACATCTAATTTAACTAACTCCGCCACATTTACTTGAAGCACACCATCAACATATTTTTCTGCCTTTGCCAGGTTGCCATCCGGTTCAAATATTTTTAAATAACCATCTAATTTATCATCTCTGTAACGCATTTCCTTTTTCACTGTTCCATTAGGATAAAATTCTTTCCAAATACCTTGTTTCAAATTTAATTTATCCCTCCTATTTATTTTCTCTTCGCGGCCAATAAAACCATTTTTATAGGTGGTAATAGTTTGTATCAAGCCATCGGGCAAATATTCTTTTCCTATTCCATTTTCTTTTCCTTTGTCAAAAGGTACTTCTTTATAGCGTACATTATTTTTTCGGTAATATGCTTTGCCCTGTCTTATATCTGCAACAAATGGTTCCTCTGAAATAATATGCCCGGTTTCTACCTCATACACTGTTTTCATTCCTTGTTTTTTACCTTCCTTGTATTCATAGGTAAGCGTTAGTTTACCCTCATCATTGTAAAATTTCCAAAGACTATCAAGCTGTGCATCTTTTCTGTTTCCTTCAGATTTTAATATACCTGATTCATAATAGGTTTTCCAATATCCATCAGGTTTTCCATTTTTTATGTAACCTTCACTACTTAACCTTCCGCTAGGGTATGTATACTTGGTAAATCCATCCTTCACCTGATTTTCTTGAGCACAAATTTTACCCAACACAACAAAAACTAATAGGCCTGTTGTAAAAAACCTAAAAATTCTAAAATTTGGTATATAAAGAAATGTTGTAACAGTTGTCATAGTGGTTATTTTATAGGCCTAGCTGAGCAGATATTTCAAGCATTTTTTTGATTGACTTTTCTGCTTGTTTTATTAACGAAGGTTCAATCATTATTTCAGGTTTTTCATCTATTAAACAAGCATATAATTTTTCCAAAGTATTTAATTTCATGTGTGGGCAATCATTGCAAGCACAATTATTTTCAGGTGGCGCAGGTATCAACGTTTTACCTGGTGCCCGCTTTGCCATTTCATGTAATATACCTGTTTCGGTTGCAACAATAAACTCTTGATGTTCACTTTTAATCACAAAATTGAGCAGTGCGGTGGTACTTCCTATAAACTCAGCTTGATCTAATACAGGTTCCTCACATTCAGGATGAGCAATAAGCAATGCTCGAGGATGAGTATGTTTGAGTAAACTTATTTTTTTTGCCGAAAAAATTTCATGAACCATACAACTGCCATCCCATAACAACATATTTCTTCCTGTAATTTTATTCACATATCTGCCTAAGTTTTTATCAGGAGCAAAAATAATTGGTTGATCTTTTGGAATACTGTTTACAATTTGAACCGCATTGCTGCTGGTACAAACAATATCGGTAAGGGCTTTAATTTCGGCAGTACAATTGATATAACTGATAACAAGATGATGAGGGTGTTCATCTTTAAATTTTTTAAATGCTAGCGGTGGGCAACTATCAGCCAAAGAACAGCCGGCCTTTAAATCGGGAATTAAAACTTTTTTATCTGGACACAATATTTTTGCCGTTTCAGCCATGAAATGTACCCCGGCAAATACAATAATGTCGGCATTTGTTTGAGCAGCCTGTTGCGACAAACCTAAGCTATCGCCAATGTAATCGGCAACATCCTGAATATCGCCCTCTTGGTAGTAATGTGCCAATATAATGGCATTCTTTTCGGCTTTCAGCTTTTTGATATCTTCGAATATGTTTTTGGTCTGTAGGGTCATCTGTGCGAATAGCGTTTGAGAGTTCAAATATCAACTAAAAATTATTTCAAATCATTTTTATATTTTTCAACGCACAGCTTTTATCTATAAAAAGAAAAATAAATTAATTTTTTAAAAAAATATGTTTTTAATATAGAGCTGTTAGTACTGTTAGTTTATTTATGAA
>JBILUU010000424.1:0-2556 GCA_044370815.1 Bacteroidia bacterium | reverse complement strand
AACAACGTGTGTAAATGTGATTTATTATTTTTTAATAACAATTATTCAACTGTTTTGATTTGTTTATTTCCTTTAATAATAAGCATTATTCAGTTTTATTAACATCTTGTTAGTTTAGTTTGTTTGGATAACTTTAGTTAAAAATGATCTGTAATTTTGTGTAAAAAGTTGTGTGCATTTTTCAATAATTTGCTTGATGTGAAATTAGGATTTATCAACTTAAATTGCATACAGTGCGGCTATTTAATTCTCCAAATTAATTTTTTACTTCATATCACACTTTATCAACAGCAATTAACAATTTCTTTGTTTAAAAAATGATATAATCATAAAACCCTTTATTAACAGGCATTTCATAACATTTACAAATGTAAAAATAGGAATTAAAATGTTAATACAATTCTTTAACCGTAAAAAAAATACTTTATTAATTAGCTACTTTTGTAAGTACATATTTCATTCATAATTCTCCAATGAAAATTGCTTTAGGTTCTGATCATGCTGGCTTTGAAGCCAAACAATTAATAATTAATTATTTCAAACAAAAAAACATCAACTATCAAGATTTTGGTACATATTCCGATCAAAGTGTTGATTATCCCGATTTTGCTCATCCTGTTGCGCATGCGGTAGAGCATAAAGCATGTGAACTTGGAATATTAATTTGTGGTAGTGGACAAGGTGTTAATATAACCGCCAATAAGCATGCTGGTATTCGTTCTGCATTATGTTGGAACGCACAAATAGCAGCATTAAGCAGACAGCACAACGATGCCAACATTTTAGCTGTACCCGGAAGATTCTTAAACGAACAAGAAATCATCAATATTGTGGAAACATTTATTAATACATCTTTTGAAGGTGGGCGTCATGCCAACAGAATACAAAAAATACCATGTTGAATAAAGAAGGAATGAAACGTCAAGAATTTATTTCTCGAGCTGAAAAATATTTAAATAGCCCTGAAAATATAAGCATCAGGGCCACTGAAAATAATAAAATAAATAAGCAGGTAGCACTTGCTAAAACCTATTTTGATAAGTATGAATTAGCCATTCAAAGAACTGCCTATCTTAAAAATAAGGCACTTGAAAATAGTGATAAGTTGCTTGCTAATTTTGAGTTTAATTTAAACAATACAAAAGTCAAAGTTATTTGGGCCACCGATGCTGTTGACGCACTTAAAGAAATAGCCGACATTAGCAAAGAACTATCATTACCCGTTTATTTTGATGATGTAAATATTATAAAAGAAGTTGAGAAAGAAATTGGTAACTCGGGGCATCACATACCAAGAGCTGACAAACAAAGTAACCAATATATTGGGTTAACAAAAGCTGATTTTATTGTGGCCGACAGCAGTAGTATTGTATGCTTAAATCATGATAAGCATTCAACACAAATGCAAGGCAAAGCTAAGGCACAAATTTTTATTGCCGGTATTGATGCTTTGATACAAAGCTTTAATGATATTGAATTGATAGCATCTTTACAAAGTACCAATAAATATGGAGAACCAATACATGCTAACATATGTATTTATAATGGCAATAAGTTGAATGAAGAAGATGCCTTGAAAGAGGATTTATTTGTGATTTTACTTGACAATGGTCGTACACAAATTTTATCTGATCATGAGCAGCGTTCTATTTTAAATTGTATTCATTGTGAAGCATGCAAAAGGGCGTGTCCGGTTACCCTGTTTGCCGGTGAAAATGCCTATGGCACCATTTATTCGGGACCTCACGGTGCATTGGTTAGCCATCATATCGAAAATAATGAAGATGCTACACACTTAGCTTTTGCTTCAACCCTGTGTTCAAAGTGCAATGATGTGTGCCCAATGAATATTGATTTATCTGCTTTTATGGCTTACAGCAGAAGAAATGCGGTTAAAAATAAACAAGTAAGTAAAACCGAAAACTTAACCATTTATTTTTGGAAAAATGCAGTAATGAAGCGCAGTAATATGGATAAAGGAGGTGCAAAAGTAAAAGCATTTATGTTTAAACAAATTCTCAGAAAAGCATGGGGAAATAAACGCGAAATGCCTGTTGTTGCTGCTAAATCTTTTAATCAATTATGGCGAGAGAGAAAAGATTTTGGATAATGATGTAAAATCATTTCAACATACATTAAAACTATCTAACCGCTTTTTCGTTAATCATACATTACTAAAATTAATACATTCGGTGTATTCCAGGGTTAAATATGTTGCCATAGTGTTATTGCTTGCGCAGATTGTATTGATTGCATGTAGCAGGAAAGTGGCACCAACTTTTGAAAAAGATGTTGCAGGCATTATCTATTCAAAATGCACCAAGTGTCATAATCCAAATGGTGTTGCTCCCTTTTCACTTACTTCATTTGATAACATTAAAAAAAGAGCTAAAACAATTGCCTTTGTAACAAAATATAGGATAATGCCTCCTTGGCCAGCCGACTATACATACACCCACTTTGTTGGCGAACAGGTTTTAAGCGATGAAGAAATTCAAATTTTGCAAGATTGGGTGCAAGCAGGTTGTTTACCGGGTGATTTAACAAACGCCCCCG
>JBILUU010000302.1:0-3977 GCA_044370815.1 Bacteroidia bacterium | reverse complement strand
GTTACATCATAGGCTTTGCGCTCGCTCCACTTGTTGAGTGCGGCATATCCCACAATGACTCCACCCTTTTGCGCCACAAATACCGGAAAGTTATCATCACGATTTTGAAACCACTCCATACGGTTTTCTAATGTTTTAACTTCGGTATCAAAGGTTGATGTGGTGTTCAAAATGGCTTCATTATAAATTTCCATAATGGTAGGTACATCTTCGCTAACGGCTTTTCTGATACTTAACATGATTTTTTTTTTTCAAATTTACACGCAAATTTTTGATGGCAATGTTAAGTTATTTTAAATACTTGGCATATACCCAGATTCCGCACTAAAAATCTACTCAACTTCATTTTTCTTCAATTTAGAGCAGGAAAACACAAGCAATCACATAAAAAGTAAAAAATATTGTTTTTTTTTGAAACAAATAGATTATATTGTAATCATTTATTTTGATTATATTTTAATCTTTTATGTATCTCAATTGTCACACCTATTACAGCTTTAAATACGGCACAATAAGCATTAGCGGATTGCTTGAACAAGCACAGCAACATGGCATCAATAAATTAGTACTGAGTGACATCAATAACACATCGGCTGTGTTGGATTTTGTGCGCTTATCAAAAAAATACGGAGTTAGCCCCGCTGTTGGTATCGATTTTAGAAATGGGGTACAGCAGCAGTTTGTTGGCATTGCAAAAAACAACGATGGCTTTGCTGCACTTAATGCTTATCTATCGTCATGCTCGGTAAGCGGAGAAACTATTATTCCTACAACTTTTCCCGATTTACCCGATTGTTTTATCATTATTCCCTATGCCATATTTCAGGTTAGGATGCAACACGATGCACAGTCAATAAATACTTTATTTAAAAACAATCAGCAAGTATTTGTCGGCCTTAAACCTTCAGAGCTCAACCACTTCAGATTTTCGGCATACAAAAAATGGCATGAACGTATGGTAATTTTACATCCTGTAAGTTTTGCCAACAAAACAGGATTTAATACACATCGCTTGCTGCGTGCTATCAACAATAACACTCTATTAAGTAAGCTTCCCAATAGCGAACAAGGCGCACCCGATGAAATGATATTGGCTCCCCTGGAACTGCTTACGATTTATGCCGAGTTTCCACGCATTATTTACAATACACAAAAACTATTGGAGCAATGTAGTATTGACTTTGAATTTGGCACTAATAAAAATAAAAAAAGCTTTACCGGAAGTATGAAAAAAGATTATCACCTGCTGATGAGTCTTTGCTACGATGGGCTAAAATACCGCTATCCAAATACCGATGATACAATTATTGATCGCATGGAAAAAGAAATTAAACTGATTAGCGAGCTTAATTTTTCCTCCTACTTTCTCATTAATTACGATATTGTGCGTTATGCACAACACAAAAATTATTTTTATGTAGGGCGTGGCAGTGGTGCCAACAGCATGGTGGCTTATCTGCTTCGTATTACCGATGTTGACCCTATAGATTTAGATTTATATTTTGAACGTTTTTTAAACCCGTTTCGTACCAGTCCTCCCGACTTCGACTTAGATTTTAGCTGGAAAGATCGTGATGATGTCATACGACACATTTTTGAGACACATGGAGAGCAGCATACTTGTTTACTTGCCACCTACAGCACTTTTCAGGCCAATGCGGTAATGCGTGAATTGGGAAAAGTTTTTGGTTTACCAAAAGATGAAATCGATATGCTTCTCGAAAACCGAAGTTTAAAAAACACACCCGATCATATTACCAAACTGATATATACCTACAGCAATCAAATACATGATTTTCCTAATCATTTGAGTATACATGCAGGCGGCATTTTGATTTCCGAAAAACCAATTCATTACTATACTGCCAATAATTATCCTCCAAAAGGATTTCCTATCAGTCAGTTTAGTATGTTGGAAGCTGAGGATGTGGGCTTGTATAAGTTTGATATTTTATCGCAACGGGGCTTAGGTCATATCAAAGATGCGGTTGAAATTGTAAAAAAAAACAAGGGGGTACAAATTGATATCCACGATGTAAAAAAATTTAAAGAAGATGCCGAAATAAAAACATTGTTGCGTGAAGCACGTTGCATCGGTTGCTTTTATGTGGAGAGCCCTGCTATGCGTATGCTACTCAAAAAACTAGGTGCCGAAACCTATCGTGTGCTGGTGGCAGCTAGTTCTATCATCAGACCCGGAGTTTCCTCTTCGGGAATGATGCGCGAGTATATATTACGATTTAAAGGACAAACAGCAAGCTATGAAACACCTGCTCCCATTTATAAAATTTTGGAAGAAACTTTTGGCGTGATGGTGTACCAAGAAGATGTGATTAAAGTAGCACATTATTATGCCGGACTTGGCCTTGGTGAAGCCGATATGTTGCGCAGAGGGATGAGCGGTAAATACCGTGGCAGAGCAGAGTTTGAAAAAGTGCGCAACTTGTTTTTTGATAATTGTAAAGCAAGAGGATATCCCGATGAAGAAAGTAAAGAAGTATGGCGACAAATTGAAAGCTTTGCCGGATATGCCTTTTCAAAGGGGCATAGTGCCTCCTACGCGGTAGAAAGTTTTATGAGTTTATATCTAAAGGCTTATCATCCGCTCGAACATATGGTAGCTGTGATTAATAATTTTGGAGGATACTACCATACCGAACATTATGTGCATGAAGCACGCATGCATGGTGCCACTATCATTGCCCCGCATATCAACAAAAGCAACTACCTTACCGATATTGAGGGGACAAATATTTACTTGGGATTTGTTTTGGTGGCAGAATTAGAGCAAAATACCGTAGCGCACATGATTGCTGAACGCGATCAAAACGGATTATTTACCGACCTTACCGACTTTATGAAAAGAGTAATGATTAGCGTTGAGCAACTACGCTTACTGATACGTGTTGGGGCCTTTAATTTTACGGGGCGCAGTAAAAAGCAATTATTATGGGACATCCATTCAATTGTTGGAGATGATAAAAAAACACATACCGAAAAAGAGTTGTTTGAGCCCGAGTATAAAACATATGAAATGCCCGAGTTATATCATCATGAGCGCGATGACGCGCTTGATGAAATGCAATTGTTGGGTTTTCCTTTATGCAGTCCGTTTGCCTTTATCAAGAACATGCCGGCAATTAAGATGCATGCGAAAGATTTACCGCAACATGTGGGTAAAAACATCAGTATTTTGGGCTATTTAGTAACCATCAAATACACACGCACCAAGCACAAGGAAGAGATGCTATTTGGCACATTTACGGATACCGAAGGGCGCTTTTTTGACACCACACACTTTCCAAAAATAGTTAAAGATTTCCCACTGCGCGGACGAGGTTGTTACCTCATCAACGGGCGTGTTGCCAAAGAATTTGATTTTTGCAGTATTGATGTTACACGACTCGAAAAGCTCGAAAACTATACTTATTGAAGGTATAACTTACTTGCTTACAACCACACGTTGCGTGTATGTGAGATCATTTTGTGTAATCATCACGTGATAGAGGCCACCGCTTAAACCGCTGCAGTCGAAAGACTCTTTGTATAAATGACTACCATTAGCATTACGTGCTTGCATCATCACTATTTGCCCTTGTGCATTGAGTAATTGAATAACAATGCGACTGTTTTCTTCTGTATGGAGAGCGATGTTCAATAACTGATTGGCAGGATTCGGGAAAACAGTAAGCACAGGCAAATCGCCCTTAGCAGATTGAAGTCCAAGAGTTGTATTAAACACCTCGGTTCTTGGAATGATAATCCAATTTTGGCCAGGAAAGTAGCCACCTGTTGGAAACGAAATATCAGAATTACGAGTGATATTAGGTACAGAGGGAGGAATACGAACAAAGGAGTTCTTATAATTACTCTGCTGTGCAGTTGCCCCACCAATTCCAAAAGAAATATAACCGGCAGCCAAACCAAAAGTATCGAGTTTGTTGTGATTTAAATATCTGATTACTGCCCCTATCTTT
>JBILUU010000301.1:0-3985 GCA_044370815.1 Bacteroidia bacterium | reverse complement strand
AAATGGAAAACGGGGCCGATTTAAATGCCATTAAAGTGATTCTTGGTCATGCTAATTTATCGGCCACTCAAGTTTACACGCATAATAGTATCGAGAAGTTGAAGAATGTGCACAAGCAGGCCCATCCAAAGGCGTGAGTCGGTACTTGTTTTTTTGAAAGTTTTGTGCTCTTATGATTGATATGCTTTTACCAAGCATGCATTAGCCCAACAACTTCCTCAAACTAACCTCATTCGCAATTAAATCTCTTAATGATTCAATTGCAATGCGCTCCTGTGTCATCGTATCTCTGTAACGAATAGTTACTGTATTATCTTCTAATGTTTGATGGTCAACAGTGATGCAGTATGGTGTGCCAATCGCATCTTGTCTTCTGTAACGCTTGCCAATGGCATCTTTCTCATCATACTGGCAGTTGAAATCAAACATTAAATTGTCCAATATTTCTCTTGCTTTTTCAGGTAAGCCATCCTTTTTGGTCAATGGCATTACTGCCGCTTTAATAGGCGCTAAAATAGGAGGGAGACTTAACACCACCCTGCTTGAACCATCTTCTAATTGCTCTTCTTTATAGGCGCTACTCATCACCGCTAAAAACATACGATCTAATCCCACAGAGGTTTCCACCACATAGGGCACATAACTCTGATTTAATTCTGGATCAAAATATTGTAATTTTTTTCCCGAATGTTGTTCATGTGCTTTTAAATCAAAATCGGTGCGGCTGTGAATGCCTTCTAGTTCTTTAAATCCAAATGGGAATTCAAATTCTATATCACAAGCTGCATTGGCATAATGTGCTAACTTTAAATGATCGTGAAAACGGTATTTGTTGCCTCCTAAACCTAAAGAAAGATGCCATTTCATACGGGTTTCTTTCCAATGTTTATACCAGGTCATTTCCTCGCCAGGGCGCACAAAAAATTGCATTTCCATTTGTTCAAACTCACGCATTCTAAAAATAAACTGACGCGCTACAATCTCGTTCCTGAAAGCCTTTCCTGTTTGTGCAATACCAAAAGGAATTTTCATTCTTCCTGTTTTTTGCACATTTAAAAAGTTCACAAAAATACCTTGTGCAGTTTCGGGTCTTAGGTAAATGGTGCTCGCTCCTTCAGCGGTACTGCCCATTTCGGTACTAAACATCAAATTAAACTGACGCACATCGGTCCAGTTTTTTGAACCACTCAATGGACAAACAATTTCTAAATCTTCAATGATTTTTTTTACTTCGGCCAAATCATTTTCTTCCATTGCGTTTTTAAAACGTTGGTTGATGGCTTCAGCTTTATCAAAGTATTCTTTAACCCTGGCATTAGTTGTTTTGTATTGATGTTCATCAAAGGCATCGCCAAATCTTTCGCGTGCTTTAGCAATTTCCTTATCTGCCTTGGCTAATATTTTAGCAACATGCTCCTCAATTAGCACATCGGCACGGTATCGTTTCTTGCTATCTTTGTTATCAATCAATGGATCGTTAAAAGCATCTACATGTCCGCTGGCTTTCCAAACGGTAGGATGCATGAATATAGCCGCATCAATGCCTACAATATTTTCGTGCATTTGCACCATGGCTTTCCACCAATACTCACGTATATTCTTTTTTAACTCAGCGCCATATTGTCCATAATCATACACGGCACTCAAACCATCATAAATTTCGCTGGATGGGAAAATGTAGCCATACTCCTTTGCATGACTGATTACATTCTTGAATAAATCTTCTCCTGATAAGGTTTTAATAACTGTTGTGCTCATGCTGCAAAGCTAAAACTTAATTGTGAAAACTGAAAACGCCAACAAAAATAGTGTCTGTTTGGCCTAATTCTTTAAATCAATTGGCAACGGTAATAATAAATTACTAACTAAACATAGGTATTACTCTTCCGCATCACTATTCTTCAATTGCATCAATAAATTGTAAGCACCTTGCATTACAATATCGCTGTTCTTATGCGCTTCGTCAATTTGAATTTCGGTGAGTCCATTCTCATTGTTGCCTGTTTTTACTTCAATCATTTCAAAGGTGTTTTTATTTTTTGCTGCAAAAATATAGTGCTTGTTTTCGAAACGCACAATTGACTCATCGGGCACCACATTGGCTCGATTGATGTTCACCTCAATATCGGCATTCATATACATACCGGGGATAAGTGTTTTGTCATATTTTTCGAAATGACAGTGCACTTCTACACTTCTCTCAGGTGATAAGTCTTTACCTATTAAAATAATTTCACAAGGGTATTTTACATCGGGCTGATGATTGTTATACGCTACAAGCGGCTGACTGATAAACAACTTGTTGAGGTCTTTCTCATAAACTGTAAGATTGAGATGTATATCATCAGGATTAACAAGTTCGAACAATACATCGGTGGGGTTTACAAATTTTCCGATATTCACATTTACATGAGACACGTAGCCATCAATAGGAGAGTGGATTTCAACGGTACGAGAAAGATTTTTTTCGTTAAGCGTTGCAGGGTTGATGCCTATTAATTTTAATTTTTCGGAATATGATTTGGTGGATATTTTTAGGGTGAGATAAGCCGCTTCTGCCTGCTCTAATGATTTGTCGCTACTGGCTTTGCTTGCATTCAAATCTTTTTGCCTTTGGTATTCGAGCTCTGCAAATTTAAGATTGGCTGCAACGGTTAAATAGTCTTGTTGTAGCTGAATATATTGTTGGTCTTCTATAGTAGCTATGGCTTCACCTTTGGTGATATGCATGCCAGGCAACAGTTTGGTGTATTTCAAAAAACCACCTAAGGGAACACTCACTGATACCATATTTTGCGGAGGTACATCAATGATACCACTTACTTTTAATATGGAAGCCATGTTTTTTGATTGTATTTTGCCCAAAACAATTCCTGTGTTTTTAAGTTGTGCATTGGTAAGTATGACTGTATTCAATGCATTGTTTTGATTATTTGTAACAGGTTCCTTTTTTTCTCTGCTACCACAGGCATAAATTCCTGCTGTCAATAGAATAATTTGAAAGTATTTTTTCATAATTTGATTATTTATTGTTTAAATAGTTGAGCTCAATCACACAATTGTTAAGCTCCTTTACTGCATCGAAGTATGATGTTTTAATATCAATAATTTGATTGTGTAGCATGGCCCATTCAAAGTAGCTGATGTCGCCTGCTTTATACTGTGAATTGGCACTTGCAAGCATTTCTACTGCAAGTGGGTTTACTTCCTTTTCATAGTAGTTCACTTTTTGCAGAATTATTTGATATTGTAATTTTGCTTTCTGTAGCGCCAACTGCAGGCCTTTTCTTTTTATTTCGTAATCATTACTCGCTTTCATGAGTCGAATTTTTTCTGCCTTTATTTTTGATTCTTCCGATTTGTAAAATAATGGGATACCAATACCGGCTTGCACAGATTGAAATCTTTTATTTGCAGGATACAATACCTCATCGGCCCCAACACCTCTAATGCTCATGTTAGTATATCCCAGAATGATGGTGGGTAGCATAGATGTTTTTTCGAGTTGAAGCCGATAGCTTGCATTCAACTCTTCTTGTTTGGTCATTAGTAATGATGGATGATTGTCAATTTGAATCACCTCAATAGGTTTTATAAGAGTCATCTTGTCAGCCTGATTTGCTGGTTGGTATAAGTTTGATGAGTTGAGCAGTAAATTAAATTCAAGAAGCAGGTTTTCGCATTCGTAATTAATTTGATTGAGCTGTAGGTTGATTTGTGCCTTCATCCACAGAATGCTGTTTTTCTCCGTAATGTTGATTGCTCCTTTGTTGAACCTGTCAATAGCTTTTGTTGCTGTTAACGAAAAAATACTATCGCTTTGCTGCAAAATTTTCATCAAGTTGCGAGCATATAGAAACTGACAGAATAAAAGACTGACCTCTTTTTTTAACTCACTTTTTTTCTGCTCTAAACCATAGTTTGATTGTTGCCATTCTCCTTTTAAAAAATCTTTTTGATGCTTGTAATAGCTCGGAAATTTGAG
>JBILUU010000028.1:0-14107 GCA_044370815.1 Bacteroidia bacterium | reverse complement strand
ATACTGCAAAAATAATTGCCTTTGTTTGAAGCAATTATATAATTGACAAAAATGCTCACTAAATTCTAAGTCGTAAGTGTTACATTTGTCAAACATTTATTGATATGATTTGCTCGCTGCATATTAAAAATTATGTCCTGATTAATGACCTCGAAATCAATTTTGAGAAGGGTTTTACAATTATAACAGGTGAAACAGGTGCCGGTAAATCAATTATGTTGGGGGCGTTAAATCTCATCGCAGGGCAACGTGCAGATACCGGAGAGTTACTTGATAAAAACAAAAAGTGCATAGTCGAAGCAGAATTTGATGTTAGCCAACTCCATTTAATTCCTTTTTTTGAAGAGAATAACCTGGACTACAACAAGAAAACAATCATTAGAAGAGAGATTAGTAGCAACGGGAAATCGAGGGCCTTTATCAATGATACACCTGTGAACCTGAACAGTCTCAAGGAGCTTTCTCGACAATTAATTGATGTACATTCTCAACATCAATCGCTTGGACTACAAGAAAAAAGTACCCAACTCAGCTATCTCGACAATATTGCAGAAAACGATCACCTTCAAGCCGTCTACAGGAATATTTATGCAGCATACAAATCGCTTTTACAACAATTAATTCAAAAAAACGAAGAAGAAAAACGCCTAAAAAAAGATCTCGATTACTATCAATTTCAGTGGCAAGAGATTGATGATTTAAAACTCAAACCCAATGAATTGAGCGAAATAAAATCTGAATTATCGGTGATGATGCATGCCGAAGACATTAAAAATAATTTGCAAAAGGCCAATCATTTGCTTGGCTATAAGGAAGAGCATGTGCTTGCTATGCTGAACGAATGTAAGCAAAGCTTATCAGTCATTGCCAAATACAACCAACAATTTGAAGAGTTGCACCAAAGGGTTCAAAGTGCGGTTATAGAATTAAAAGATATCTCAGCTGAAATAGAACATCAACTAGATCAAGTGAGCTACGATCCAGCAAAATTAGAGTATTTGAATGAGCGACAAAATGCCATTGAGCGCCTCTTTCGTAAGCATGCGGTAGGCAGTGAAGAAGAGCTGATATTGTTGATGCAAGATTTTGAAAGCAAAATTAATGGAGTTGAGTCTGTAGCAGAAGAAATTATTGCCATCAATAATCAAATTAAAGAAACAAAAACTTTGCTTGAAAAAAAAGCGGAAGAACTTGATAAAAATAGAAAGCAAGCCGCACCTATCTTTAGCAAACAAGTAACCGAATTACTTCAACAATTAGGTATGCCAAATGCCTTATTCACGGTTCGCTTAAGCGAGCTTGATGAACTTGGGCCTTGGGGCATCAATGATGTTGAATTGTTGTTTACAGCAAACAAAGGTATTCAGCCCGCACCGCTGGGCAAGGTTGCTTCAGGCGGAGAATTATCTCGTGTGATGTTGGCAGTAAAATCAATCATTGCAAAAAAGAAAACATTGCCCGCCATCATTTTTGATGAAATTGATACGGGTGTTTCGGGCGATGTGGCTGCAAAAATGGCGGTAATTTTGAAAGAACTATCTGTACATTTACAAGTCATTAGTATTACCCATCTACCTCAAATTGCAAGCAAAGGAAAACAACATTGGTATGTATATAAAAATACGCAAGCCGATGTTACCACTACCCACATTAAAGTTCTAAACAAAGAAGAAAGAATACATGAAATAGCCAAAATGCTAAGCAATGAAAGAATGACCTCGGCTGCAATATCCAATGCAAAAGAATTATTGGGATTGTCCAAAAAATAAGTTTCAATATTCCGGAATGTTAACAATTTTTTATCCATATCAACACAAGTCTTCATACTTTCGCCAATTGTGTCATTCATTTCAAATGCTCGAATTTGTATGTTTTCATTATTCAAGAAAGAAGTAAAAGGTTTTTTAAGCTCTGTTATAGGCTACGTAGTGATTATTGTTTTTTTGCTCATCGTTAGTCTTTTTCTGTGGGTATTTCCGGGCGAATTTAATGTGCTCGAAAATGGTTACTCTTCACTTGACGGATTGTTTATGATTGCTCCTTGGGTGTATCTTTTTCTGATACCCGCCATTACCATGCGCAGCTTTGCTGATGAAAAACGCAGCGGCACCATAGAGTTGCTACTCACCAAACCGTTGACAGACTTAAATATCATTATGGCCAAATACCTGGCGGGCATTGTTCTGGTAATTTTCAGCATTGCCCCTACCCTAATTTACTATTATGCAGTTTATCAACTGGGAAATCCGGTAGGCAATATCGATATTGGTGCTACCAATGGTTCCTATATTGGACTTATTTTCTTAGCCTCCGCATTTGTGTCTATTGGTATTTTTGCATCAAGCATTACCGATAATCAGGTAATTTCATTTATCATTTCACTTTTCCTTTGCTTTATTACCTATCAAGGATTTGACTCCTTCAGTAGCTTACAACTTTTTAAAGGGGTAGACAACATCATTGCCGGTTTAGGCGTCAGTCAACATTATGTGAGTATGAGCCGAGGTGTAATCGACACAAGAGATATTATTTATTTTGTGGGACTTTCAGCTATATTTATCATGATGACAAAAACCTCGCTCGAAAGCAGAAAATGGTAATTGCAGCTATTAGATATGAGAAATAAAAATAAATTCAACAGCTTTCTGCAGCTATTCACCGGAATTAGCATTGTCATCTTACTTAATGTGATTGGCAGTTTCGTTTTTGAGCGTTTCGACTTAACTGCCGAAAAAAGATATAGCCTATCCCCTTCCACCAAAAAACTATTGAAAGAGCTCGATGATGTCATATACTTCAAAGTATATCTTGAAGGAGAATTTCCGGCAGGTTTTAAACGCCTACGCAGCGAAACAAGAGAGATGCTTGATGAATTTAGGGCATATGCCGGAGACAATATTCAGTACACCTTCATCAACCCATCACAAGAAGAAGACGTAAGAAAAAATTCTGAGGTATACGAGCAACTCTACAAAGCAGGATTGCTACCTACCTCTTTGCAGGTAAAAACAGAAAACGGAGAGCAAAATCAAATCATTTTCCCGGGAGCACTTGTCAGCTATCGCGATAAAACCTTTCCCATGCAGTTGCTGAAAACGCAGATTGCACAAGATCAAGAAGAGGTGCTCAACGCATCAATCGAAAATCTAGAATTTGAATTTGCCAGCACCATTCTTAAACTAACCACTAAAATTAAAGATAAAATAGCCCTTGTTGAAGGACATGGAGAGTTGAATGGCAAATCGGTGGAAGACATCACCAAGGCGCTCGAAGAATACTACACTGTGGAGCGTGTTCGTATTAACAATCAACTATTTGCTTTGCGCGGATACAAGGCCGCCATTATTGCAAAACCCGACAGTGCATTTGATGAGAAAGATAAGTATGTGATTGATCAGTTTGTGATGAAAGGCGGTAAAACCTTATGGCTCATTGATCCTGTAATGGCAAGCATGGATAGTTTAACCAAAAATAATGTAACACTTGGAATTGCCAATCCGCTTAACTTAGAGGATATCTTATTCAAATATGGTGTAAGGCTCAATACCAATTTAGTGCTCGATGTGCAATCTGCCCCTATTCCTGTGCTTGCCGGCTATCAAGGGAAACAACCGCAATATAAATTTTATCCTTGGGTATATTTCCCGGTAGCATTCCCATTTTGTGATCACCCGGTGGTAAAAAATTTAAATGCCGTAAAATTTGAATTTGCCAGCGGAATCGACACCGTTAACAATAATAAAATAAAGAAAACAATTTTATTGGCCTCATCTCAATATTCAAGAGCCATCAATACGCCAGCTAGGATTGATCTTGCCATTTTGCGCAAAGAACCTAACCCACAGGAATACTACAGAAAAAATATTCCGCTTGCTGTTTTATTGGAAGGTGAATTTGAGTCGGTATTTACCAACCGCATTGCTCCATCCATTTCAAACACCGGAGATATTGCCTTTAAAAGTAAAGGAAAGAAAACTGCTATGATAGTTGTGGCTGATGGCGATGTTATAAAAAATCAAGTACAATCTAGCTCTGGAAAGGTTTATCCATTGGGATACGACAGGTATACCCAACAACAATTTGGCAATAAAAACTTTATCATGAATTGCATGAACTACCTACTCGATGACTCAGGACTGATAGCCGTTAGAACAAGAGATATTCAAATCAGATTATTAGATAAAACAATTATCCAGAGCTCTAAAATGAAGTGGCAACTCATATGCATTCTTGTTCCCGTTTGTAGCATTTTGTTGTATGGGTTGTTATCGGCCTTCATTAGGAAAAAGAAATATACTGCCTAAACTATTATTCAAAAAAGCATTATGACAAAAAGCACAAAAAATGCACTCTCTATCTTGGCCATGTGTATCCTATCAGTTACTTCGGTTTACTTGGTAACCAGATATCAAAACAGCACCCTTAAAGAGGAGCTTTCCGATTTTGCCGTGGAGGACACAGCAAGTATTGATAAAATAATGCTTTCTGATAAAGACGGATACAAGTTGTTATTGGAACGCAAACCCAATTTTATTTGGATGGTTAACAAAGAATTCGAAGCAAGACCAGATGCAATTGCCACTTTATTGGAAACTATCAAAAAAGTGCGTGTAAAAGCTCCTGTAGGAAGAGCTTCTTTCAACAATGTGGTAAAAAAATTAGCAGTAAAATCTACCAAAGTTGAAATTTATCAAAAGGGAAAGCTAATTAAAACGTATTATGTGGGCGGTGCTACCGAGGATTTATTGGGCAACTACATGATGATAGAAAATTCCTCTGCGCCATTTATTATGCACATACCGGGCTTTGATGGCTATTTATATCCTCGCTACTATGCCATCCCCGAATTATGGCGCTCTACCAACATATTTAAGCTCAAATCCCACGAAATTAGCAGTATCAAGTTCACCGATAATAAAAATCCAAAAGCTTCATGGGAATTATCTCAACAAAATAATATACTTACGTTAAAAAATTTCGAAGGAAATCTCATTGGTGCTTTTGATACCCTTGGAGCCAGGGAATTGCTCACCCGCTTTAATGCAGTGAATTGCGAAGGTTATGTGAAAGATATTGAACCCGAAAGAAAAGATTCTATTCTCAGCTCAGCCCCAAGGAGTATTTTATACATTGTAAAAGTGGATGGCGAAAAGAAAGAATTAAAATGTTATACAAAAAAATTACTAAGAGATACCTATGACATCAATGGAAAGCTTATGGATATTGATGTCGACAGATTTTATGCCATACTCAATAACAACAAAAAAGACCTTTTGCTGCTGCAAAACTATGTATTTGATAATTTAATGGTATCAATTGACTATTTTGCTCCAAAAACAAGCAATTTTGTTAAAAAATAATTATAATTAGTTGGTAACAGATTTCAAAAAGAGGATCTTTCCTTTAATTTTGCCCCTTCAATTAAAAAACAAAACACAAGATGAAATTTATCGTTTCAAGCACCACGCTGCTCAAACAACTTCAGAATATTAGCGGAGTAGTTAACAACAACAGTTCGTTACCTATACTTACCAATTTCCTTTTCGATATAGACGCCAATGAAATGACCGTTTATGCATCTGACTTGGAGACCACATTATCCACTAAAATTCCGGTTAAAGCCGAAGAAAAAGGTAAGGTAGCCATACCGGCCAGAATACTGATTGACACCTTGAAGGAATTGGCCGAAATGCCGCTTTCTTTTTTAATTGACAACAAAACATTTGCTATTGAAATTTCAAGCGGTACGGGTAAATTCAAACTCTCCGGTTTTGATGGAGAGGAGTTCCCTAAAACGCCCGCAATTGAAGATGCCAATGTGATGGAAGTACCCTCAGAATTGCTTGCTACAGGAATCAATAAAACAATTTTTGCTACCGGCAACGATGATTTAAGACCTGCTATGAGCGGGGTATTTTGTCAAATAGCCAATGATAGTATCACTATGGTTGCTACCGATGCGCATAAATTGGTGCGCTATCGCAGAAATGGCTTAAACTCCCCAGTTGAAGCGTCATTCATTTTGCCAAAAAAGCCACTCAACATTCTTAAAAACTTTGCCCAATCTGTAAACGAGGTGGTAAAGATTGAGTTCAACAAACAAAATATATACTTCGGATTCGAGAGCTTTTCACTAACCTGCAAGCTAATAGATGCCAAATATCCCAACTACGAGGCAGTTATTCCAAAGGAAAACCCAAATAAACTGATCATAGACCGATTATCCTTTTTTAGAACCGTAAGAACTGCCTCTATCTATTCAAACAAAACAACCCATCAGGTTAGATTAAAAATTGCAGGCAGCGAACTCAACATATCTGCCGAAGACTATGATTTCAATAATGCAGCCACAGAGCGTTTAACATGCGACTACAAAGGCGATGACATGGAAATTGGTTTCAACTCTAAGTTTTTGCAAGAAATGCTTGCCAACTTGGATACTGAGCAAGTTTGTCTCGAAATGAGTTTACCAAATCGTGCCGGAATTTTAGTTCCCGTGAATTCTGAGAATACCAACGAAGAAATTCTCATGTTGGTAATGCCGGTAATGCTGAATGTATAATTCCTGATTATCTCACTATTTCACTCAATCCAACAATAGGGCTTATGCATGATGGAAGGATTGATGCGGCTTTGGTATTGTCGGGCGGAGTAGCACGCGGTTTATCCCATATAGGTACCTGCAAAGCATTATTTGAATTGGGCGTAAACCCAAAAGTGATTGCAGGTACTAGTGCAGGTGCCATAATCGGAGCTTTTATTGCCAAAGGATTTCATGCTGATGAAATTGAAGCCATTGCTCTCAAAACCAATATCATCAGTCTTACAAATTTTAGTCCGGGTAATTTAGGATTATTCAAGCCAAATTCAATTAAACGAAACCTGCAAAAATATTTAGGCAACATCAATTTCGAAGATTTAGATGTTGAACTTATAGTAGCAGCTACCGACATTAAAAAAGGAAAACCACACTACCTCAAATCTGGTCCGCTTATTCCCGCATTGCTTGCGTCAAGCGCCATCCCCATGATTTACAAACCGGTAAAAATAAATCACATTATGCTCATTGATGGCGGCATTTCAGATAATTTTCCGGTTGAGGCCATTAGCCCCTGCCCTTATAAAATTATCGGTTGCCATGCCAATCCTGTGGCCGTAATCGAAAAAGATTTGAGCTACAGGGCACTCATCGACCGCTGTATTACCGTGGCATTGCACAAAGATATCTTACACAAAAAACACCTTTGCGATGTATATCTTGAACCACCTGAATTGGCCGCCTTTGGACTATTTCAAATCAGTATGGCCAAGGAAATCATACAAATTGGCTATCGCTACACGCACAGTGTAAAGCAACTTTTTCATACCACATAAACCAATACCGTTATCATGAAACCCAATACCTACAGCATTGCCATACACGGTGGAGCAGGCACCATTTTAAAGTCGGCCATGACATCCGAAAAAGAAGAAGCCTACAACAGTGCGCTAAAAATGGCCTTACAGGCCGGAGAAAGCATTTTAAAACAAAAAGGATCGGCCATCGATGCGGTATCAGCCGCCATTATTGAACTCGAAAATTGTCCCCTATTTAATGCCGGCAAAGGGGCCGTATTTACACACACACACATGCACGAGCTTGATGCCTCAATCATGCGTGGCGATAACCTTATGGCCGGTGCTGTGGCAGGCGTACGCAACATAAAAAACCCCATTCAACTGGCCCGCATGGTCATGGAAAAATCTGAACATGTGTTGCTTGGCGGTCAAGGTGCTGCCGATTTTGCAAAAACAGTTAATTTAGAGCTTGCACCCGATAGTTATTTCTATTCTGAGGAAAGACATCAGCAATGGTTAAAAGCTGTAAAAGAAGACCGCATTACCATGGATCATGACGATATACCTTCAAACGACAAGAAGTTTGGCACCGTTGGTGCAGTAGCACGCGATATTTATGGCAACTTAGCTGCCGGCACTTCCACCGGAGGCATGACCAATAAAAAATTCGGACGTATTGGCGATAGCCCTGTGATAGGTGCAGGAACCTATGCCAACAATTTGCAATGCGCTGTATCATGCACCGGGCATGGCGAATATTTTATAAAAGCCGTGGTTGCCTATGATGTATTTTGCCTAATGGAATATAAACAGCATTCATTAGAAGAAGCATGCCGCATAGTGGTTAAAGACAAGCTCGTAAAATTGGGCGGAGAAGGCGGTTTAATTGCCGTAGACAAATTCGGAAACGTGAGTTTGTGTTTTAATTCCGAGGGCATGTATCGCGCCAGCAGCGGCAGCGACAAAGAATTGTATATTGGTATATATGCAGATTAAGTCTTTGGCTAAAACTGATTTACATTTGGTATACCTTCATTTGGTGTGATTATTTTCTAATGAATCTATCATTTGAAATAACATAGGTAACGCCATCTACAGTAATTTCATCCCCTTCCTTTTTACTCATGAGATTGAGTATATCTTCCTCCATAGTATGTACCGAGCCACCCGTCTTTCTGGCTAAATCCAAATACTGAGGATTTAGCGGATTATTAATTCCATTAAAAACTTTTCCGCAAACAATCACCTTCACCGGAATTTTCACCCTAGAAATCATAGAATAATCGCGCATATCGGCCCAATTATCGGCAATCATGGTAATTTTTTTAGTATTCGGAAATTTCTTAAGGCCTTCAATGATGGCTTCAATATTATTTTCAGGACTATCCCCTCCTGTTCCCTTATAAATACAATGATGGGCGTACCTAACTATCGTATCAATGGAGTTTGACCTAACCGTATAAATACCTCCCGTCTTGCCCGGGCGCTTGAGGTAATCAGGAGTACGGTTTCCATCATTAAAAAATGAGCAGCTTAACGTTTTTTTATCTTTCTTTAAATTTAACCAAACCATTAGCTGTAAATAATAAGGTGACATACTTCCTGTAAAATCTACACAAACTAGTTCATCCTTAAATTTAATGAGCCTATTAAAAATATCAAACATAGAGGTATCCTTAAATGTATTTTCTTTTATGTGACATATCATTTTTTCAACAGTTCCGGGCGAATACAGCGGTACTTTAATATACTTTACAACGATGCCATGAAACAACTTTTTTTTATCCTCCTCATTATCATAACCATATTGCTTAACATAACTCCATTTTGTCATTGATTGCGTAAAAATACTAGGGCACAAAAAATACAATTCGGCCAAACGCTTTCTATTTAAATTATCCTGAAAATCATGTTCCCTATAATCTGTATATACTATATCAACACTAATCACATTACATATACCTTCAATCAAATCCTCTATGGCTGATGGATTTAATATTTCAGCGCTGCCATATTGCATTTTCAACACTGCAGTTTTGATTGATTTATCCACCGGTGTGGCATTAGGATAATACTTACGGGTTTGTATGGTATCAACATTAACATTGATACTTATCGATACGGGCATTTTATTTTGCTGAGCTATAGCTATTTCCCAAAAAAGTAAGGTAAGAATCAATAGAACCTTCATTCCTAGGAGGTTCCAAAAACTCATCTTTTTGTATAAAGTTGATTTTTTTGTTTTCATGGGAATAGTTTTTAATGAAGTTTAAAAAATATTACAAGTGTTACAGCATAATAAATATTTCAGCAATGCTGCCTCAAATTTATCATAGGATGATGATTGATTGTCAGTTAATGAACTTACTTAATTTAAGTTTTGCCACAGCTAAAAATGTGAAATTAACAGGTAAGCTTAACGCTGTTGAAACAAGGAATGTGGCTGGATTAGGCATTCCAATATTAGAATTAATTAAACTAAGTTTAATTCGCTCAAAAGTTTGGGTAAGGCTATTTTCAAAACTTTTTACAAAAGTTGTTTTTAAGGCCGGATAGGAGGTTTGAACATGATCGAATAACGAAACTTTGTATGAAAATACATCGATTTGTTTTTCCTTCTTGGTAAATAATAGCAAGTATCCCTCTTGTTTCATCAACGGTGTAATACCAACAGGACTAATATTCATTGCTTGTTCCAAGCGCAACAATTCATTTCTCCCTTTTTCAATCATCCTTTCCAGCAATGGAATTGAAAAATCAACAATTTGTTCAACTTCTTCCACGGTCTTGTGCTCTCCATCAGTTGACTCGTAATTGATTTTTAATTGCTGCAAGTCAATATTAATGATTCTTTTAGTAAATTGTTGTTTGAGCGAATTGATAGCAATTTTTAAATTGAGAAGCTTATCATGTTCAGTTTCCAAACAGGTGAGCCCAGGAAATAATCGTTGCGCTTCAAATTCATTAGATACGCGCTTTAAAAAACCGAGTAAGACATATTTTTTGTATTCGAAGTCGGTATTTTTTTCTGTAATCCAGTTGGGGTGTAAAGTATCCATAGAGCAAATATTTTCACCCTTGATTCTTACGATAGCCTCAAAAAATAGTTATCATGCTACCTTGTTAAATTCTCTTAAACATGAATTGACACCAAACTTAAATAAGTAATGGCCCTTATTTGTTTCGTATCATTTTCCAAAAACATAATCCGTGGGTATTTGCACTTGCGCCCGAAACCCAAATAATCTGTGAAAGGCACATTTGTGCTGAACTATTGAATAAATAAAGGCAATGATATACATTAATTACTTTCAATCCATTGTTAATCAACTCAATATAAATTTCAAAAGTGATTGTGTGTTTTCAAAAACAGAAATTTTTTCATTTTTACTGTAGGCTTTATAAGGTGTTTTTTGCGAAACTGCCCTGCGTACCTATATATCCTATCTTTCACCCTCTAATAGTCAATTTTATATGTTAACCTATTAAATTTATCGTTCAATTTAAGTTGATTTTACCATAAAATATAAAATTTAGTTGGAAATTAAAAAATTGAATACTACATTTGCACCTCAATTTTTGAAAAAACATATAATCGCATGTATTTAACATCAGAAGTAAAGAAAGAAATTTTTACAAAACACGGTAAAGGCGCAGTAGATACTGGTTCGGCAGAGTCGCAAATTGCCTTGTTCACCTTCAGAATCAATCATATGACTGAGCATTTAAAGTCTAATAAGAAAGATTTTAACACACAAAGAGCCTTATTGAATCTTGTAGGAAAAAGAAGAAGATTGCTAGATCACTTAAAGCATACCGAAATCTTCCGATACAGAGCTGTGCTGAAACAGCTAGATATCAGAAAATAAGCTCTAACAAAGAATAATAACACACAAAAGGCAATCCCTTACGATTGCCTTTTTTTATATAATGTAAAATTAAAGAAAGATGTCGCAACAAGCAATAGTTAAAACCTTTGATATAGGTGATGGAAGAACAATTTCCATAGAAACAGGAAAGTTGGCCAAGCAGGCCGATGGTTCGGTAGTTGTGCGTATGGGTGATACCATGCTGCTCGCTACGGTATGTTCAAAAAAAGAAGTTGGTGAAAACGTAGACTTTTTGCCTTTATCGGTTGATTATCAAGAAAAATATGCCTCTGTAGGTAGATTCCCGGGAGGCTTTTTCAAACGTGAAGCACGTTTATCAGAATATGAAATATTAATTTCTCGATTGGTTGACCGCGCCCTTCGTCCCTTATTTCCTGATGATTACCATGCCGATACGCAGGTATTAATTACGCTGATTTCATCTGATAAAGATATTTTACCCGATGCCTTGGCAGCGCTTGCAGCATCAGCAGCAATAACAGTTTCAGATATTCCTTTCAATGGCCCTATTTCTGAAGTGCGTGTAGCACGTATTGATGGTAAATTCATTATTAATCCATCGCGCACAGCGCTTGAAACTGCCGATATTGATATTATTGTGGCAGGCACCATGAAAGACATTAACATGGTGGAAGGTGAGATGCACGAATGCAGCGAGGAAGACTTAGCAACGGCAATGAAAATTGCACATGATGCTATAAAAATCCAGTGTCAAGCACAATTAGAGTTGGCTCAACTGGTAAACGTGGGACCAAAAAGAACCTACAGCCACGAAAATCACAATCTTGAGCTTAAAGAAGCTATTGAAAAGGCATGCTATGATAAAGTATATGCAGTTGCTAAATCAGGTAATGCCAATAAATCGGAGAGAGCCGAATTATTTAAAGCTATCAGAGAGGAATTTGCAGCCACACTTTCTGATGAAGATAGGGCAGCTCATAGTTTCCTGATTAAAAAATACTTTCATGATGTAGAGAAAGATGCTGTTAGAGACTGTGTAATTAAGGAAAGATCGAGATTAGATGGCAGAAAATTAGATCAAATTAGACCGATTTGGAGCGAGGTTGACTACTTGCCATCTGCACACGGTTCGGCTATTTTTACGCGTGGCGAAACACAATCGTTAACCACTGTTACCTTAGGTAGCAAGTTAGATGAGCAATTGATTGATGGTGCTGTTGTAAATGGTTACAGCAAATTTATGCTGCATTACAACTTCCCTCCTTTTAGTACCGGTGAGGTTAAACCAATGCGTGGCACAGGTCGTAGAGAAGTTGGCCATGGAAATCTTGCTATGCGCTCACTAAAGAGAGTTTTGCCGGCAGAGTCAACCTATACAATAAGAGTAGTATCTGATATCCTTGAATCAAATGGTTCATCATCCATGGCTACCGTATGCGCAGGAACATTAGCGCTAATGGATGCGGGAATAAAAATAACAAAACCTGTTGCAGGTATTGCTATGGGGTTGATTGCTAATGACAAAGGTGAATACGCTGTGTTGTCAGATATTTTAGGTGATGAAGATCACCTTGGAGATATGGACTTTAAAGTTACAGGTACCAAAGATGGTATCGTAGCCTGCCAAATGGATATTAAAGTAGATGGCCTCTCTTATGAAGTTTTAGCGCAAGCACTTAACCAAGCAAAAGCAGGCCGTTTGCATATTTTAGGTGAAATGGCTAAAACAATTCAAGCACCGCGTGAAGATTACAAACCTCACGCCCCTAGAATTGTGATCATTGAAATTCCAAAAGAATTTATTGGCGCAGTAATAGGACCTGGTGGAAAAATTATTCAGGAAATGCAACGTGAGTCAGGAGCGCAAATCAGCATTGAAGAAATAGGCAACATCGGCCGTGTTGAAATTTCTTCGCCCGATAAAGTTTCAATTGATATGGCCACCGCGCGTATCAGAGCCATAGTTGCTATTCCTGAAGTGGGCGAAACGTACACAGGCAAAGTGAAATCAATTATGGCATTTGGTGCTTTTATTGAATTTATGCCGGGCAAAGATGGTTTATTGCATATTTCAGAAATCGACCACAAGCGTATCGAAACTATGGACGGCATCTTCAAAGAAGGTGAAATGGTTACCGTTAAATTGATTGGTGTTGACCCTAAAACAGGCAAGTTTAAGTTAAGCAAAAAAGCACTTATGCCAAAGCCTGAATCAGCTCCAAAAGAGGCAACTGCATCAGCCGAAAATAAGTAATACTCAACCTATATTTTTAACTAAAAGCAGAGAGCGGTAATCCGTTTTCTGCTTTTTTTATGGAAAAAACTTTCATTGTGCTGTGGCAGGGGTAGTACGATTACTATTGTGAAATCAGTAATGGTATAAATTTCTTTTTCACGAGGTAAATTTTTACTCGGTATTTACCACAGTACGTTTTATAAATTGACGGTGCAATTTACAAATCATATTGGTATACCTGCATTTGTACCAAATTACTCCGATCGGCATTATACCATAAACTCATCGACTAATTTATAATAATTAAAGGTATAACTTCGACTGATTAATTCGAGTTAAAAAGCAGTCCAATTTCAACATACAAATTTTATAAATCACGAAAAAGTATAAATCTCAATCAACAGGATGATGGAATCAAACAGGAGCTAAATTTATGAAATCACAGATCAGCGCTGATATGGCACTGTTGCTTATTTTACTCACCCAAATTTTTACCTTGCAATTTATGTTCAATAGTATGTTCAATGTTGGATTGAATAATTAACTCAAAAGAATCAACATTCAGGCAACAAAGCCGACCAGTTTGTGCGGTATCATAGATTTTATGTTTACCCGAGTACACACAACCATTGTCCAAAGGTATCACTTGCTCTCTCAATTGAATTGCGGAAACAATATCCTT
>JBILUU010000300.1:0-3996 GCA_044370815.1 Bacteroidia bacterium | reverse complement strand
TTATAGGAAAACTTCCTGCATTGATGTAATGGCCGTAACCTTTGGTCTGCAGGATATGATCGGTGCAATTCATGATGAGGAAAGCACTCATGAGCAGTACCTCAGTAATCAAAATATAATTGGCATCTGAGCGCGGCCAGCCATCTAATTCTTTGCTCATGAAACGTTGCAATTTTATAACATTTCTGCGAACGAAGAACACCACACATCCAACAATAACACCGAGTGCTAGCCACTCAAACGAAGCGATAAGAAAGTTATAGAAGCCACCCATGAAACTCAATACTCGGTGGGTTCCAAAAATACCATCGATAATAATTTCGATTACTTCAATGTTGATAATAACAAATCCGGCATATAGCAGAATGTGCATGATTCCGGCAACGGGACGCACCACCATTTTGCTTTGTCCAATGGCTACAAGGGTCATCAATTTCCATCTTTCGCTACTGTTATCGCTCCTATCTATTTCTTTGCCCAACAATACGTTGCGCCTTATTTTAGATGCGTTTTTATAAAACAAGTAACCACCGCAGAGGAGAAGTATAGTAAAAATGATACTTGATATCATAGTAAAATATTGTTGTGAGGCCGCTTAATAAATTATTTTTTCTTTTTTGGTGGTTTATCGCTTTTCCCAAATACTGAGAGATGTACATATCTTTTTGGGTGCTCCTTTAAATCAATCAGCAATCGATCTAAATCGCGAGATGCCATATCCAAATGCTTGTATAATGAATCGTTGTTGATGAGCATACCCAAAGAACCTTTGCCTGTATTTATTTTCTCCATAATTTCTGCTGTTTGCTTCACAGCTATATTGGCATTATTGAGTGTTTGAGCAAGATTTACTTTGGCTACTGAGTCGCTGATGTTTTTAAAATTCGACATTATTTTAGAAAGATTTTCGTTATTATCTTTCAGGTTCTTTGATATAGATTCAATATTAGCAGTAATGGCATCGAGTCTTTTTCTTTGCTCCGATACCATCCCGTTTACATTTAAGGTGATTGTGTTTACATTTTCGATACTATGACGCAGGTTATCATTTACTCCGGGGGAGAAAAGTTTAGTGATCACAGCCAACAATGAATCTGCCCTTACAATTAACTTTTCTGCTTTATCTTTAACAGGCATGAGTTGCTCACTCATTTGGTCGGTAATGCTATTTTCAAGATTTGGGAGCAAGGTATCGCCACTTTCAGCAAAGGTTTGCGCATCGCCAAAGTCGAGACCAATGGCTTTTGTTCCTAATAAACCATCACTGAAAATACGCGCTATCGTATTTTTAGGAATTTTAAGATCATTTTCTTTAAGCACAAACTCAACAATGATGCCTCCTTTCATATCAGGAGCAAAGAAAATTTTATTCACCTTTCCTATCACAAACCCATTGAAATAAACCGGGTTGCTTTCGGTTAAACCTCCAACGTTTTTGTATACCACATAATAACGGGTGCGGGAAGTAAAGATATTTTTCCCTTTTAGGAAGTTGAACCCATAAACGAAAAGGAATACCGCAATGACTACAATTCCACCAATTTTAACCTCTTTCTTAATTGTCACAATTAAACTTTTAAATTTTGTTTAATACTATTTACAAACTCCAAATGTAAACAATTTGTTTTAACAAAAATGAAAATGTAAGCGCTTGCATCACATTTGTTATCATAATTCTTTGAGCTTTTAAATTTACTGTTATGAAATGAAGTATGCGAAAATATCATACAATTATGAGGGGCTAATTGTCACGATTTTTTTTAGCCAATAGCTCTCGCGCCTCTTTCATACTTGATTTTTTTCCATTAATGAAGGCAACTGTGAAAGCATCCTCAAATCCTTGTTTACGCAAACGTCTTTGTTCTTCGAATGCTTCCTCCATAGTTTTGAAATCACCTGTAAGGTATTTGAAAGTTTTATCTTCTACTAACTCCTCTACATTTTTGACACTCGCAAATTTAGGTGAGTTGGGCGGTATTTTCTTCGAAGAATTTGCAATTTGTATCTTAAACAATATTTTATTTTCAGGTTGATTAACAACCGATTTTATGGTATCCTTTTCCTGCTGATGAATATGTTGCTCAATGGCTTCCACCTGCTCTTCGGATATTCGTGGTCTTATTTCATTTTCAGGACCGGCATCGTAGCCCTCGACCTCTGCCTTATAGTTTTTGAAAGCCTTGTAAATTGCAAATGCAATTTGATCTTGTCCCTTCTGCGAACCCAGGTATTTTTCCTCTTCTGCATTGGTTAAAAAACCTGTTTCAATAAGCACGCTTGGCATTGAGGTTTTCCATAGCACAAGAAATCCGGCTTGCTTCACACCTTTATCGGTAAGGTTTTTATTTTTTCTGAACTCCTCTTGTACTTTAGAAGCATAGCTCAGGCTTTGTTCCAAAAATGCATTTTGATACATATTAAATATGATGTTTGCTTCATCACTGTTAGGGTCAAATCCCTCATATTTTTTCTTGTAATCTTCCTCGAATAAAATTGAGGCATTTTCCCTTTTAGCCACCTCTAAATTCCCTTTGGTTTTATGCAGTCCCATCACATAGGTTTCCGAACCAAAAACCTGTTTATTGACTGCTGCGTTGCAATGTATGCAAATAAAAAGATCTGCATTATTCTTATTGGCATGTGATGCAATTTCGTTTAATGGCACAAACACATCAGTTTTACGGGTGTAAACAACCTTTACATCTTTAATGTTTTCTTCGATATACTTTCCAACTTTTAAAGTAATTGATAGGGCCACATCCTTTTCAAAATGTTTTAATCCATGACATCCCGGGTCGCTGCCACCATGTCCGGCATCAATCACCACTACCCTCACCTTCCTGCTTGACGGATAAGGATTTGTTGCCCCGCAAATAAGCAAGCAAATGAGCGTAAACTTACTGATTGTATATTTAGAAACTAATTTGTGACGCATGTACAAGCAAAAGTAGGTGCAATTGATGATTGAAATTACAAATGCTTACGACATTAATCAAAAGACGATTGTTAATAAAGGTTTAGGAGCTTTTATGACTTGCACTTAATGTACCTGCATTATTTAAACAATAAAAAAACTATTTGTTTTTTGTTTCTGCATCGTAGATTGATTTGGAAATATCATTTCCATCTTTTTTATAGTATGTGCCATAAGGGAACATGATCATTTTGTATTCGTGTGCCTTTTTGTTTTTCACTACGATTATTCGTGTAATTTTCATTTTGGCAAAATTTTGCTCCTCTGTGGTTACACCTTCAGGATATTTTTTAGCCAAGTCTGAAAGGAACACCTCTCTTTCGGCTTCTGTCATTTTCCGGGCTAATTCTGCTTTAGCTTTAGCTTCTGCCTCCTGAGCCTCTTTTTGAGCTTTTTCAGCATCAGTCATTCCTCTTACAGGATCTGATTTGGCAGCTTGGTTGACCGTTTCAGTTTTCTTCTTTGGCTCATTTTCAGCTATTTTTTTTGCCTTAGCCGCTTTTGCTGCTTCCGCCTCAGCTAAAAGTTTGGCTGTTTGTTCGTCCTTAGCTTTTTTTGCGGCCTCGGCTTCAGCCTTTTTGCGCGCCTCAGTTTCGGCCTTTAACTTAGCTTCTTCCGCAGCTTTTTTAATGGCATCTTCTCTAATTTTTTTAGCAGCTTCAACTTCGGCTAGGATTTTCTCTCGGGCTTCACGTTCGGCTCGTGCCTCTGCCTCTTCGATAGCATTCTGTTCGGCTTCTAGTTTAGCTTTTGCATTTGCCTCTTCCTTAGCTTTTTTTAGTGCCTCAAGTCTAGCTTTTGCCTCAGTTTCAGATTTTATTCGCTCCTCTTCATCTACTTTTGCCTTTCTGGCAGCATTAATTTTGGCATTTGCCAGTACATTGTCAACTCCTGTTTCAAGAGCGTAATTGTATGATGATAAGGCGTCATCGAACTTATTTAATGCCAATTTCTCATCGCCAGCTTTTATATTTTTATCAAATATTGCTTTTTTCTTGGCCAGCTCTGTAGCTGCTTTGGCA
>JBILUU010000299.1:0-4030 GCA_044370815.1 Bacteroidia bacterium | reverse complement strand
CAAAGCACTATCGGCCAAAGCATAGGTAATGCCGCCATGTGCAATACTAAAACCATTCAGCATTTGCGCTGTAACTGTCATCTCTAGCTTGCAAAAACCTTCGTTTATTTCAATCAATTTCATCCCTAACAATTTACTAAAGGGATCATTATTATACATTAATTCAAAAATTTGTTGCGGTGTTTTCATCATTTTGGTTTTACTTGCTGCTTACATTAGTTGATAAATTTTACCGGGCAATGATTTTACCACACCACTAAACTCGAGGTTCAAAAGCAAAGCGGCTGCCTTGCTCATGCTTAGTCCCGAGGCATAGCATAATTCATCAACAGGCATTTGCCCATTTCCTTTTAGGTGTTCCACAATTTTCAATTCTTCATCCGTTAAATCTAACCACAATTTTGCCTGCTTGGCGGCCTTTACTTCTTCTTGTTGCCAGCCCAATAAATATGAGATATCGGCATACGATTCAATCAAGGCAGCTTTATTGATTTTGATAAGTTTGTTGCATCCTGCCGAATATGGATCACCTATGCGGCCCGGCAATGCAAATACATCACGACTGTATGAGTTGGCAATTTCTGCCGTAATTAGCGCGCCACCTGTAATGCCGGCTTCCACCACAACAATAGCATCGCACATGCCTGCAACAATTCTGTTACGTTTTGGAAAATTCTCTCTATCGGGATTGGTCTCACTCAGGTAGTCGCTCAACAAACCTCCATGTTGTAACATTTTATCGGCAGTGCTGCGATGTTGTGAAGGATATAAATCATCTAATCCATGCGCTAAAACACCTACCGTTTCCATGTTTTGCTTTACGCTTTCGCGATGGGCACAAATATCAATCCCGTATGCCATGCCACTTACAATTAAGGGCTGATGCACTTGCAGATGTTTGATGAGCTCTGCACAAAACTGTTTTCCATAATCGGTTGCCTTTCGTGTGCCCACCATACCAATCACCTTTCTGTTGTTGAGATCGGCAGTGCCTTTGTAATATAACATTACAGGACTATCGGCACATTGTTTTAGCCGCTGCGGATATTTTTTATCGGTATAAAAGAGCGCTTGAATTTGATTTTTTTCGATAAATTTAATTTCCTTTTCAGCTCTGCTTAGCACGTTTTGTTTGATTACAGCATCGGCAATGTACTCTCCCACTCCTTCAATTTTTAGGAGTTGATGTTTTTTTGATTTGAATACCGCCTCAGCGCCTCCGCAAGCAGCAATGAGCTTTTTGGCATTGATATCACCCACTCCTGAAATGAGCGTGATTCCAATTTTATACAATAAATCGTTTTGCATTTTATAAAAAAACTTACATTCGCTTCGCGCTGATTTTTCAAATTTGTAAATCTGCTACACCATAATTTTGTACAATTCTATGAAAAAAATTACACTGATTCTATTTTTATTTCAAAGTTTATTTGCTCAATTAAAAGCACAGGAAATTACTGTAAAAGGCAAGGTAAGTGACGCTTCAAACGGAGAGATGATGATAGGTGCTATTGTCAATTTTGGAAAAAACAAAGCAACGAATACCAATCTTGATGGGGAATTTAGCATCAGTTTGCCTGAAGGTAGATATAGTGTTACAGTGAGTTTAATGGGGTACAAAACATTGGCCGACAGTTTACAGGTTAATGCCAATACTAAATTACTCAACTACAAGTTAGAGAAGAGTGTGCGGGAACTCGATCAGGTAGTGATATCGGCCGGAAAGTATGAGCAAAAGCTGAGTGAAATTACGGTATCGATGGATGTGATTAAACCCAAAATAGTGGAGAACAAAAACACGGTGAATCTTGAAACGATTGCCGACCAGGTGCCCGGAGTAACTGTTACCGATGGGCAGGTAAGTATTAGAGGTGGCAGTGGTTTTAGCTATGGTGCAGGCAGTAGGGTGTTGATGTGTGTTGATGAAATGCCTATGTTAGCGGCAGATGCAGGCGACATCAAATGGACCTATTTGCCTATTGAAAATCTTGATCAGATAGAAGTCATTAAAGGTGCAAGCAGTGCTTTGTTTGGATCATCGGCATTGAATGGTGTAATAAATGTACGCACTGCCTATCCGAAAGAGAAGCCCGAAACAAAGATTACATTTTTTGCAGGTATTTATGATAATCCCATGCGCAGCAATTTGAAGTGGTGGAACAGCAATCCTACAACAAGTGGTTCAAGTTTTTATCACGGACAAAAATCCGGTAATTTCGATTTGGTGGCCTCAGGAAACGTATTTAATGATGAAGGATACAGAGAGGGGGAATCGGAGTTGCGCGGAAGATTTAATTTGAATGTGAAGTATAATTTTAAGAAGGTAAAAGGCCTTTCGATAGGTCTCAATAGCAATGCCATGCAAACTACCGGAGGACTTTTTATATTATGGCAAGATGCTGACTCTGGTGGCTATCGTCCGCAGGCGGGTACGCTGAGCAACTATGTAACAACGCGCAGCAATTACGATCCTTTCGTTACCTATTTCAGTAAAAATGGCGATAAACATATTTTAAGGACAAGGTATTTCAATACCACCAATCGCAACAATACCAATCAGGAATCAACGGCTGAGTTGTATTATGGCGAGTATCAGTATCGTCACCTATTGAAGAAAAGCGGTGCCATCAATTTAGGCGCTGTTGCCACGCGTTCGGTTATTTTATCAGACTCATTGTATGGTTTCCACGATGGTGCTAACTACGCATTGTATGCACAAATTGACAAACGTTTCTTCAATCGTTTATCTGTATCGCTGGGGGTGCGTGGTGAATATTTTAAAATTGATGATGAAGAAAGCATCACTGATGTAAATTGGTATACCAAAACTGACACCATCACTTTGTTGAAGGCAGTGAAGATGCGCCCGGTAATGCGCTTTGGTTTAAACTATCAAGCATTTGAGTACACCTATATCCGCGCCTCCTTCGGGCAAGGTTATCGCTTTCCTTCAGTAGCCGAAAAATATGTGCAAACAAGTGTTGGTGCATTAACCATTTTTCCTAATCAACAATTACAACCCGAGACCGGAACAAGCGCTGAAATTGGGATTAAACAAGGTTTTAAAATTTTAAATTGGAATGGTTTTATTGATGTAGCCGCCTTTAGCACCACGTACAGGAATATGATGGAATTTGCCTTTGGTATTTACTTCCCCGATACTACTTCTGTTGAGTATCAACAGTACCTTGGCAACAAGTTGAAATATTTAGGATTTAAGTCGATTAATATAAGCAACGCTCGCATTACAGGTATTGAAGCCAGCATAGCGGGTAATGGTAAATTAGGTCCATTAGAAGTAAGTTTGTTTGCGGGATATACCTACACCAATCCCATCAACCTCAACTACAATCCTAATTTGGATACCAATAAAACTGCCAATGCCAATGTACTTAAATATCGTTTTTTTCATAATGTGAAAGGCGATATTCAAATTGATTACAAGAAATTTTTTGTGGGATTAAGTAGTCGTTACAACAGTCATATTATTAATATTGATGATAGTTTTCAGAAGCCGGTATTTAGCTTTATCATACCGGGTGCTAACTTTGGTCCTACAATTTTGCCGGGCCTTGAAACGTACAGAAACATACATAACACAGGTAATTTGTTTTTTGATTTACGTGTAGGTTATCAGATCAATACAAGCAATAAAGTTTCGCTGATTGTAAACAACATGATGAACGCTGAAAACATGGGCCGTCCGGGCGATATGCAAGCACCAAGATTATGGATGTTGCAGTTTGTTACCAAGTTTTAATTGTGAATGGTGAATTCTTGAATTGTGAATGGTGAATGGCAACGCATGTGCAGCGCTTTTTAATTGTGAATTTTTGAATGGTGAATGGTGAATGGCAACGCATGTGCAGCGCTTTTTAATTGTGAATTTTTGAATGGTGAATTGTGAATGGCAACGCATGTGCAGCGCTTTTTAATTGTGAATCTTTGAATGGTGAATTCTTGAATTGTGAATTGTGAATGGTTTCCACGTGGTGTTTTTTTTAAGAACGTCATCACGAGACAGCCGAAG